>JBKPGQ010000158.1:0-9113 GCA_046729455.1 Verrucomicrobiota bacterium | reverse complement strand
CGCGTTCCGCTCGAACTGGCGAGGCGAAGGCAAAAATCACACAAAGGCCAACCATCGAATACCGAACAAGAACGCTGCTGGAAGTATTCATCATGTCTTACGGGATAAAAAACTTGAGGCTGGGCGGACGCTACCAGCCGGTGACGGAACGTCAAGGCTCGTGGCGGCGGTAGAGATTCGTCATACAATTTAAAAACGCTCGAGGGAAGCGGTAGACAAATCTAAGAGCTAACCGGTTACCGAAAGCGGTGGGCGAAGCGTTGTATTCAGATACGTCTATTACATCAGACAATATATGTCATATAAAATCGCAGATCAACAATGGCCGGAGCCGCTCTGAAACACTCCAAGCCGCGTTTTGCCATTTCGAATAGAGCCGGGCCGGATTTCCATTTGCCATCGGCGGCGAATTGAGAGCAATTTTAGCCCGGAGACGTTTCGTCAATGCATCGCGGAAACTTTGCTGCACAGCGATTATGAAGGGACAGACCTCGAAGAACTGGCGCGCGATGTTGGTTTCCGTTCTGTGGACCAGATTGACGCTGGAAAACTGGCGCGCGAAATTGATCTCCCTGGTGCTTGCGACAACCGTTTGGTACCTGATCAAAAAGAACATAACGACGGCGGCCTCGTCGTCTGAAGGCTCTTCTCCAACGCCAGTTACGGAAACGCGCTGACGGCGACAGCAATACGGCTTGCTCGAGGCTGAGATAATTGCTCCTTGCGCCTAGCAAAATCAGTGCCCGATAAAATCTCACTTGCTATATGTCAGATCGAATCACCGTCGGCTGCAAGCCAGGGGTTGGGCAGCAGCTGAATTTCAGATTGGCCTCATCACTGCCATCCACAGGGCTATACCCAGGCCGAAGATGATGTGATTGAACAGGCTTACGCGAGCCAGATGAGCATCACCCGGCGCATCCCGTCCCAGCCCATCCCCTGTGATGGGAACATGAGAAACCAGGGGAAGACCGTGGTGGCCGTTCCGTAGAGGATGGCGCTGAGGGCTGTCGGCGTCGCGTGCGCCACAACCAATAGGCCAAGGTACACAAGGGTCAGCACGATGCCGATCAAATAGTGCGCCGCTAATCCCAAGACTAGTTCTCCTCGCAAGGGCGGCGTCTGCAGGATGTCCGTATGCCTGAACTTGCCGCGCAAGAGGTAGCCGATCCAGCGTCCGATCAAATCAGGACCGGTTCGGCGCGGCCCCCGGCCGGCGATGCCGAGCCGGAGAGCGATCACGGCCACGACGTCCATGGTGACGGTGGCAAGGATACCCACAATCAGGCCAACAATGAACGCACGGCTTTCCATCGTACGGCACCTCCGCCCTTACTGGTTAGGCTGCCGCCCAACTAGAAAGAGATAAGCCGCGGCAGGGTGTCGTGGCAAACACGCTCGCGGTCATTCGGTCAGGGGCCGTTGGCTTCATCGATTGGTTAGACGGTCTGCAATTGCTTGCACATTATCTCGCCCGGTCGCTGGTACCAAACACACGGGCTAAGTACTGTCCAGCCGAGGCGTGAATACCACGCCTGCTTGTCGAACGTGAACAAGTACCAGCTTCCGTGTCCCTCGCGATCGAGCTGCGCCCTCGACCGTCGTACACAATGCGGCACCGATACCACGGCGACGAAAATGCGGGCCGACAAATACTCCGCCGAGCCAAGGAGTCAGGTCTTCACGCCCCTCAAGCTCATCCACGCGAAGGGCAGCAGTTCCAAAAAGTTGTCCATTCGCATGCGCAACCCATGCAATAGGCAACTCGTTCCGATTTATGTGCGTCTTTAGGCTTTCGATTCGAGCCTCAGGCGTCTTTTCGCCGAGCATAGTGCCCCACTGCTCAAAGAGCCACTGCGCCAACTGCGGGATGTATTCTGGGTATTCAATTAGGTAGCTAATCCGAACTCCACGCATATCGATTCATGTCCGGTCTAACGAGAATTAGACTGCAACGTGCAATCTATTTCTGCCTCCATAGAGGCAGTTTGACGGAAAACACTGCAGGACGGCAATCCCTATTTATCGGGCAAGAATCGTGCCCGATAAGATCTCACTTGCTAAGTGTAATATGAAATCAGCGACTATCAGGGCCGTTTTCGCCCGGTAGAAATTATCTCTCGACTATTGTGGCTACTCCATTTAAGGATTTGGAATGGCACAAAGGAAAGAAACACCGACACCGCCGCCTGAGCCTCCTCCGCAGGGGCCAACTGGCCACTAGCCGGTCGCGGTCTTCGGCATAGTCCTGCGAGCGCGTTTTGAAACAACGGCGTGCTGGCCGCTGCGCGTTGCTGCTTTCTGTGCCTTGGTCGCGTGTTTGTGTCGATTCATATTCTAATCGACTTTCCTCTGGCAAATAAGCCTTTGCTTCGAGGCCTATAGGTTACTCCCGCTCCACTTTAATTTCTGCCTGACAACGCTGAAGAACGACGCATCGGGGAGCGACGCCAGCGGCAGAGTCTTCTTTGCTTTGCGAATGGTCACTACCGATCCACGCTCGACATGTATCGGCTTGCGGCCATCCAACGTTAGGAACACCGGATAGTCGGGATCGCTCGCTTCAATCTCAATTGTCGATCCCTCTGCGACAATGATCGATCGATTCGTGAGGACATGTGGGCAAATCGGTGTGATCACGAAAACACCCGACTCCGGATCCAGGATCGGGCCGCCGGCCGACAACGAATATGCCGTCGACCCTGTCGGCGTTGCGACGATCAAGCCGTCGGCGTTGAACTCAGTGAGTGGTTCGCCGTTCACTCGGGTGCACAACAACACCAGGCGCGAAAGTTCGCCGCGGCTCAACACCGCGTCGTTTAGCGCGAGCATTTTGGTGGTTTGTTTCTCGCCGAGTCTCACCCGAGCCTCGAGCAGCGCCCGCCGGCTAAAATTGATCCGATCTTTCGCCAAGCATTCCACTGCTTCTCGATACGTCGCCGAGCTCGCCGTGGTCAGAAAACCGAGTGAGCCCACATTGATTCCGAAAATCGGCTTTATGGCCTCGCCGAGCTGCCCGACTACGCGTAGAATCGTTCCGTCGCCCCCGGCTACAACCAGAAGATCCGCTGCTGCGCCGAGTTCTAGGATGGAATATTCCGATTTCTTTCCAGCAATACGCGCTGTGTCTTTTTCCAGCAAAGCCGTAATCGAAAAACGACTGAACTCCCGGGCAATCGCGTTGACCAGGTCACCGACACCCGGTTTTCCCGTATGCGCGATTATGCCGATCGTTTTCGGATGCATGCGAAAAATTCCTGATTGCCGTCAGCGCCTTTGATAGCAGATGGAACAATTCCGGTTACCACATGGCCTGAATGTTTGACGAACGCGACGATCTTGTCCTGCGCCCTTCGGTGCAGCTCCTGGTCGCGAACAATTCCGCCCCTGCCCACGTCCGCACGTTGCAGTTCGAACTGTGGTTTGATCAATGCAAGAATCACGCCGGTTGGAGTTATCAAGTCGAATGCGTTTGGCAAGACTAAGGTCAGCGAGATAAAGGAAACATCAATCACGCAAAGATCGACAAGGTCCGGAACGTGCCTGCGCGAGAGCGCGCGCGCATTGACTTTCTCCAGAACAATCACGCGAGGATCGTTCCGCAGTTTCCAGTTCAATTGGCCATGGCCAACGTCAACCGCGTAAACTTTCTCGGCGCCGCGTTGTAACATGCAATCCGTAAAACCGCCGGTGGAAGCACCGATATCCAACGCCGTTTTTCCGTGCACGCCGATTTTGAAATAGTCGAGAGCGCTTTCCAGCTTTAGCGCACCCCGTCCGACGTATTTGCGTGTCGCCTTTATTGAGATCGGCGCTTCTTCTTCGAGGAGCTCAGATGCCTTCACGGCAATTCGGGTGCCGACTTTTACGTCACCAGCCATCACCGCACGGCGCGCCTGCTCGCGGCTTGAAAAAAATCCCTTCCCGACCAGAAGCTGATCAAGCCGTAACTTCTTCGGCATTCTTCCTCGCGACAATAACGGAGCGATGCCACACCTCGGCGATCGACACCCGAAGAGCCTCCACGGCTTTAGTTAACTGATCGATCGTGATGCATAATGGCGGCATCAGAACGATCACATTCCCCAACGGTCTGGTCAGCAGGCCGTGGCGACGCGCCTCGATACAAACGGTTGCTGCCAAGCTAGACCGCAGCGCGTTCGGCGATTCCTCAATCTCAATTCCAGCAATAAAACCACACTGTCGCACTTCCTTTACACCCGCGAGTTTCTCCAAATCGCCGAGCGCCGAGTTCAAGTGCTCGATTTTCGGCTGCAATGTTTCCAGGACACGTTCGTTCTCGAAAATCTCCAAGCTTGCCTTAGCCGCCGCGCAAGCAAGGGCATTTCCAGTATAGCTGTGCCCATAGGCAAGAGCTTTACCTTCCGCTACCGAGCCATCAAAAGCCGAAAATAGTTTTTCAGATATCAAAGTAATAGCTAGAGGAAGGTATCCTCCACTCAATCCTTTAGCCATCACCATTATATCTGGAATTACTCCTTCGTGTTCCGATGCAAACATCCGACCGGTTCTGCCAAATCCGGTCATGACTTCATCAATAATCAACAGGGTATCAGACCGGCTGCACCAGTCGCGGACCGCTTTGAGCGTGCCAGGGGGCCAGAGGCGCATACCGGCCGCTCCCTGGACAAGCGGCTCGATCACAACGGCAGCAGTTTTCGCTATCTCGGCTGGCGCAAGGGCTTCCAACGCCTTGATATTTGGGACCTGTATGGCCGGAAAGTTCCACCGGGTAGAGCCAATTTGGAACATGGCCGCCGCGCCCAGGCTCGCCGCCCCGGCCGTATCGCCGTGATAGCCGTTCTGAAAGGCAATAAACTGATGCCTCCTCGAATGTCGCAGCCGCCAATACTGATCAGCGATTCTCAAAGCGACTTCGATTCCCGTTGAGCCATCGTCGGAGAAAAAGACTCTGCTGAAGGAATCATCTGGGAAAAGTCCAACGATCGCTTGCGCGAGTTCGATGGCTGCTGGGTTCGTAAAGCCAAGGAACGAAGTGTGCGCGACCCGATCGAGTTGGCGACGGATGGCCGCATTAATGTGTGGGTGATTATGCCCGTGAATATTCGTCCAGATGGATGAATTCCCATCGATGTATTCGCGACCTTTGCTGTCACGCAGCACTGCCCCGTGGCCCTCGACCAAAATTAGTGGCTCATGCTCCGGGGCGCCCCACTCCCGCATGTCAGTAAAGGGGTGCCAGACGAATCTCTTGTCCCAAGCAACTAGTTGATCTGTGTTCCAATCATTCATGCGTCACTGATAGGCGCTCTGTTCCTGGATTAGCTTCTCGATTGAGGCAACGTCCTCAACTGACGCGCGGCGTCGTTGATATTTTCGCACAAGGATTTCTTTCAATGTGAGCAAATCCTCCAGCAATGGACGATCGTAGTAGGTCCAGTCAAGATCGCCGGCTATTTTCACCTGAAACCGCCATGCGCCGCCGAACTTCGTCGCGCGCACTTCGCGCTTTCTGCCATCTTGATTTCTGTCGGTCCATATGTGTTGACTCGGCATCGCACTGAAACCTTACATTAGCGGCCTTGAAAGACGTAATTAAATTGGCGGCATATTTCATCGCGACGGTTGTCATCGGAGCGATCCTTGCGCCAATTCTTTTTTGGTCTGCTCAGTCGCTTGCAGCGCACGGCGTATTTTCTTTTCTCGCAAGGTACGATTTCGAAACATTCTTTCATCGCGCCCTTCTGGTTGCCGCCGTACTCTTGCTCTGGCCGTTGCTACGAATAAGCCACGTGCGATGCCTGGCTGATCTGGGCCTTGCGCCTAATTCGCGCTGGGGTCGCGATCTTTGCACTGGTGCTGTCATATCGGTGGTTCCCCTGCTCCTTTGCGGAGTTCTACTCATCGCACTTCACATTTATGCGTTTCGGCACAGCTTTGCTTGGCCTCGGTTTGGCAAGATGCTTCTCGCGTCAATGACGGTTCCGTTTATTGAGGAGACTTTTTTTCGCGGGATTGTGTTAGGCCTCTTACTCAGAGCCGGCCGGAAGTACATAGCGATCTTTGCCGTTTCAGTGATTTTTGCAGCAGTGCATTTTCTAAAGGCTCCGGAGAGGACATCCGAGATCGTAACATGGACGTCTGGCTTCAGTTCGATTGCCCATGCACTTGATGGAATTGGCGATCCGATGATGGTGGCCTCAGCGCTGGCAACATTATTTTTCATCGGCTTGATTCTCGCTGATGCGCGCGTGCTTACTCATTCGTTATGGTTATCAATTGGACTGCATGCCGGGTGGATCTTCGGCAGTGGCGCTTTTAGCCTACTGGCTCGTCAGCGAATACCTGCGCTTCCCTGGATGGGAAAGAATTTGCTGGTCGGAATTATCCCGCTTGGTGTAGCAGCCCTCACCTGGGTAATAATGCGGAGCTGGGTGAAATATGATCGCGCTTCGCAAGTTTGAATTGCTCGAAGCGGCCGCGTCGCTTCTTTACCCGCCGGTATGCACGCTCTGCAGCGGCAAGACTCGAGCCGGCGAATATCTCTGCGAGCGATGCGAAGCAAAGGCCATGCGTATCGTTGCGCCGTTTTGCCAGCAATGTTCCGAGCCTTTCGAGGGGGCGATTGCGACCGCGTTCACATGCGCCAACTGCGCCCATCGCACAATTTACTTTGATGCAGCTGTGGCCGCGTACCGCGGCCGCGGTATTGTTCGCCAGATCATTCACGATTTTAAGTACGGGCGTCAGATTCACTTGCGACGTCTCGTGGCACGTTGGCTCTGCGCAGCGCTTGACGATGACCGGCTGCGCGGACGCAGGTTTGACATAATCGTGCCTGTACCATTGCATCCAACTCGCCAGCGGGAACGCGGATTCAATCAAGCAAGCCTGCTTGCTGAATTGTTAAGCGCGCGGATATCGATTCCGTCTAAGCCGGTGCTGAAGCGAATTCGATACACAACAACACAAACCGCGCTCGACCGCGCCGAGCGCATGGAAAATTTGCATAACGCGTTTCGTTTACGAAAGAACGCGGACGTGCGAGGCTTACATGTGCTGTTAATCGATGATGTTCTTACAACGGGGTCTACCCTCAGTGAGTGCGCACGTGTCTTGAAACGCGCAGGCGCAATCTCCGTTTACGCGGCCACGGCGGCACGCGCATAAATTGCAATGGCGATTTTCAAAAAACCGGCAATTAAGGCAGAAGGCGGAAAGAAGAAGGAAATTCCGCGCGGCCTTTTTCAAAAATGCCCCGGCTGTTCGGAGGTCGTGCCTGAGATCGAGCTCTCGCAAAACCAGCGGGTCTGTCCACGCTGTGACTATCATTTTGCGCAACCGGCCAAGGAACGAATTCAGAACCTGCTCGACCCGGATACCTTCGTGGAAATGGACGCGGGCTTGAAATCAGTGGACGTCCTGCGTTTTCAAGGAATGGCCACGTATAAAGGTCGGCTCAAGAGCTATCGGGAGAGTACAGGCCTTCTGGACGCTGTAATCAGCGGCCACGGAATTCTCGATGGCCATAAGGTCGCCATCGCGGTGATGGATTTCGGCTTTCTCGCGGCGACCATGGGTTCGGTAGTTGGCGAGAGAATCACGCGCACAATTGAATATGGAACCGCCGAGCGTTGCCCGGTGATCATCGTTGCCGCTTCCGGTGGAGCTCGCATGTACGAAGGAATGTTGAGCTTGATGCAGATGGCTAAAACAAGCGGCGCACTCGCTCGCCATGCAGAAGCCAGGCTTCCTTACATTTCGGTCCTGACGAATCCCACGACCGCCGGCGTCATGGCCAGCTTCGCGTCGCTGGGCGACGTGATTATGGCCGAACCCAGGAGCATGATCGGCTTCGCTGGTCCACGCGTGATCAGGGAAACCACGCACCAGGACTTGCCTGAACGATTTCAGACTGCCGAGTTTCTCGAGGAGCACGGTTTGATCGACATGATCGTGCACCGCAAAAAAATGCGCGAGCAGATCAGCCGATTGCTCAATTACTTTACTGTCGCGCCGTGAACCGAGCCGGCGGGAGCCGAGCGAGATGGACGGGCAAGCCCGCGAGGATTGGCGCGTCGGGAGCCGCGCCAATCAATTATCGTGAAGCGCTCGCCTGGCTCTATGGACTCCAGCGCTTTGGAATCAAGCTTGGGTTGGAGAACATCGAGCGTTTGCTCGACGAACTCGGTCTCGTGAGCGTACGCGCCTCGCAGAAAACTTTTGGCCAGATCATTCATGTCGCGGGTACAAATGGCAAAGGCTCCGTTTGCGCCATGATCGATTCAATTTGCCGCGCACAAGGATATCGCACTGGGCTGTTCATCTCCCCTCACCTCGTCACGTTTCGCGAACGCATTCGTGTGAACGGCGATATGATTTCTGAAGACGCGGTCGCAAATGGCCTAACGACTATCCGTAATCTGGTCGCAAACTGGGATCCACATCCGACATTTTTCGAGGTTGTGACCGCGCTTGCTCTCAAGCACTTCTCGGACACGAAGGTCGAGATCGTAATTTTGGAAACCGGTCTCGGCGGCCGACTCGATGCCACGAACGCCATCCAATCAGATGTTTCGGTGATCACGCCAATCGATTTCGATCACGAAAAGTGGCTGGGCAAAACGATTTCGGAAATCGCGGCTGAAAAAGCTGGAATTATCAAACCAAAGGTTCCAGTTGTTTGTGCGCCGCAGCGAGCGGAGGCCGAAGAAGCTATTCGCGTACGCGCGGCTGAATGCAGGGCGTCGCTACACTTCGTGACCAACTCGTACGACGAGACACCGATCGCACTCGCAGGGTTGCATCAAAAACAAAATGCGGCGCTTGCAATTGCGGCGATTTGCACCGCGAAAATGGATGTCGACAGTTCAGCGATTGCACGTGGACTTGCTTGCATCGAATGGCCAGCGCGTTTCCAAAGATGGGATACACGAACGATCATTGACGGCGCACATAATCCCGCCGCTGCGAGTACGCTTGCAGAAACGTGGTGCGAGATCTTTCGCGATCAGCGAGCTACTCTTATTCTTGCAATCTTCACTGACAAAAACCTGCACGCAATTTGTGAAGCGCTCGCACCGATAGCTAGCTCAGTTCTCCTGCCGAAAATTCGCAGCGAACGCGCAGCT
>JBKPGQ010000157.1:0-1378 GCA_046729455.1 Verrucomicrobiota bacterium | reverse complement strand
GCTCCTACCCTCGCCCGGCAAGCTTCAAAAATATGTTTGAAAGCACGACGGAATGCGATCGCTCCGCAGTGAATCAGTGTTCTTTGGTTGGCGAGACAACCGCGGTTGCGCTTAAAAAGATGAATCCGGCAAACAGCTCTTCCTCATCTACATCGTCAGTCACATGAACATATCTAACATTTGTATTTTCCTCCTGGCCGGGACCACGGTTTTCGCTCAAAGCCCGACGCCCGCTCCGGTCCAATTGATGATTCTCGGCACCTACCACTTCGGCAATCCCGGCTTGGACTTGCACAATATGAAGTCCGAAAGTGTCCTCACGCCTGCTCGACAGAAGGAGCTCGACGACATCGCTACGCGTCTTGCGAAATTCAATCCGACGAAAATCGCGGTCGAAGCGCGTTCCGATCGCCCTGATCTCAGCACGCAGAAGTTTGTTGATTTTACGCGGCAAAAGTTAACCACCGATGCAGATGAACGAGCGCAAATCGGCTTCCGCCTGGCCCAGCGGCTTGGCCACAAGAATGTTTACGGCATCGATGAACAAAGCGACACAATCGACTATTTCCCATTCGATAAAGTTGAAGCATACGCGAAAGCCCATAACCAGACAGGCACTCTCGCGCGAATGCATGAGGAAATCGAAAAAACGATGAAAGCGATGGAGGCGGCGCAAAAGAGTACACCGATTCGCCTGCTGCTCGCAGAAATAAACGAGCCGGCGCGGATTCGCTCCGATCACGACCAACTCTACTATGGTTTGCTAGCTCTCGGAGATCACAAGGAACAACCCGGGGCGGACTTAAACGCCGCTTGGTACCATCGCAACGCTAAGATATTCGCCAAACTAGCTCAGATCGCGCGCCCGGGCGATCGCGTCCTTGTAGTTTTCGGGTCGGGCCACGCCTTTTGGTTGCGGCATCTCGCCCAGAACACGCCCGGCTTCACCTTGGTGGAACCGAACGATTACCTGCGCTAGCTCTCAATTATCAACGACCAACTTCTTAATTTTTCCTTCTGCCTTCTTACTTCTTATTTTCCGCGTTCCTCGACGTGATGTACGCCAACGCGCCGTATACGGTGATTCAGCGCGCCATGCACATTCATCCGACTGTCAGCGAATTGACCCGACCACGCTGGCTGAGTTGCAGCTGTTGGAGTGAACGCATCACGCACTCGCGACCTGACATTCGATGCCGTCCGGATCGGCAAAATACACACGCCGGTCTTCGCGTCGCGGCGTGAGGCCGGCGGCTTTGAGTCTCGCGACCGCATCGGCTGGATCGTAATTCGCGATGCTGTAGCAGTAGTGATTCAGGCCAGGCTTCTCACCCTGAAAGAGCGCCAACCAGCCTTTGCCGGTGGTAAGGAAGCCTTC
>JBKPGQ010000156.1:0-2429 GCA_046729455.1 Verrucomicrobiota bacterium | reverse complement strand
ATCAAGACCAACTCTTTCTTGAGCGGGCGAACAGCGAGAAGTGGATGAAATCTCGGGTCTGTCCGTTTTTGCAACGAAACGAGAACCTTATTCATCAAAGCGGCATAAGGCCGTCCCGCCAACGCGTGCTGCTGCGCTTTGCGCATCTTGGAGGCAGCCACCATTTGCATTGCCTTGGTGATCTGCGCGGTGTTGCGGATCGATCTTATCCGGCGCCGTATGTCCTGCGTGTTCGCCATCTAGGAAATTCTCGAATTTCGATTTTTGATTCTCGGCGCTTTTCGCACGCGATAGCGAGCCGCCTCTTCTCGGACATGAAAACCGATTTCTCGCCTTTTCGGCACTTCGGACGGTTCAAGTAACTTTTTCAGTGTGGCAAAAAGATTGGCAATCGCCTCGTCATGAGAATCGAAACGCCGCTCGAGTTCTTCCAGTTTTGCTGCTAACTGCGCATTTGCCGCGACCATTTCTCGCATTCTGATAAACGCGCGTACGATGCGGACGCTTGCTTGAACAGCAATATCGCTGTTCAGCACGCTCGCGAGCATGATCGCTCCATGCTCGGTAAAAGCGACCGGCAAGGTGCGCCGACCACCGTGCGATCTTGATATCGCATTTTGCGATATCAAGTTTGTAAACTCCTCGCGCGTAAGCACAAATGCAAAGTCATCAGGAAAGCGCTTGCGGTTTCGCTTGAATTGCTCGTTCAAACGCATTGTGCTCGTCCCGTAGACTGCCGCCAGATCCGAGTCCAGCATGACACGCTGGCCGCGAATCAAATGGATCGCGCTTTCCAGATTAGCGACTTTACGGCGCAAACTCATGGTTGAATCGAACGCCTGCAGACAAGTCATCGCCAGATCGTCTTGAATTCATCGAGAGCCGCTTTCAATTGCGACTCGAGGTCTTTGTCGAGTTCCTTTTTTTCGCGGATCGCCCCGAGCAATCCTCCCTTCCGCGTTTGCAGCCAATCCTGAAGCTTCAGTTGGTACTCTTTGACACGGTCGACAGATACTGAATCGAGGTACCCATTTTGCATCGCCCACATCACTGCCACCTGCTCATCCACCGGGATCGGGTTGTACTGTTTTTGTTTAAAAAGCTCGACAATGCGTTGACCGCGATCGAGTCGCGCCCTCGTTGCCGCATCCAGATCGGAGCCAAACTGCGCGAATGCAGCCAGCTCGCGGTATTGCGCCAGATCGAGTTTCACCTTGCCGGCGACCTGCTTGATCGCCTTGATCTGAGCAGCCGATCCGACACGGCTGACAGAGAGTCCTACGGAAATTGCCGGCCGCACACCTTGGTAAAACAAATCAGTCTCAAGATAGATTTGCCCATCCGTAATCGAGATCACGTTTGTCGGAATGTAGGCGGAGACGTCGCCGGCCTGGGTCTCGATGATTGGTAACGCGGTTAACGAGCCGCCGCCGAATTCATCGCTCATGCGCGCGGCGCGTTCGAGTAATCGCGAGTGCAAATAAAATACATCGCCCGGATAAGCTTCACGACCGGACGGACGCTTTAGCACCAGTGAAACCTGCCGATAAGCTACCGCGTGCTTTGACAAATCGTCGAAGATGATGAGCGCATCCATTCCATTGTCCATGAACCATTCGCCCATCGCGGCGCCAGCGAACGGCGCCAGATACTGATTAGTCGCCGTGTCGGATGCAGGGGCAGAGATGATTACCGTGTAAGGCATGGCGCCTTCTCTCTCGAGAACATCGAGTACTCGCGCCACGTTGGAATTTTTCTGGCCGACTGCTACATAAATGCAGTAGAGGGGCCGATAATTGTTATCTTTCGCGTCTTCCGCAGCTTTGTTCAGGCGAGCTTGGCTGATGATGGTATCGATGGCAATGGTGGTTTTACCTGTCGCGCGATCACCGATAATCAGCTCGCGCTGACCGCGACCGATCGGAATCATGGCATCGATCGCCATGAGGCCGGTTTGCACCGGTTGATTGACGCTGCGGCGCTTGATGACGCCTGGCGCAATTTTTTCGAGCGGATAAAATGTGTCGGTTTTGATCGGCCCCTTGCCATCAAGTGGCTGACCAAGAGTGTTTACCACACGGCCCAAAAGCGCCTTGCCAACGGGAACGGAAAGAAGTCGGCCGGTCGTCTTAACTTCGTCGCCTTCGGAAACCTTCGTCGTTTCGCCCATCAGAATCGCGCCGACTTCCGTTTCTTCCAGGTTTAACGCGAGACCGAATACGCCGTTTGGAAATTCGATCATCTCGTTGAGCATCACGTCGCTCAGCCCTTCGATGCGCGCGACTCCATCGCCCGTTTCGCGCACAACGCCGACGTTGCTTTTGGTTGTCGATGTTTTTAGCCCTTCAATTTTCGTTTCGATTTCTTCGAGTATGCTGCTCATGATTTTGTCTTGATTAAAGTTCTTGTTGGAGACGTTCGAGCCGGTT
>JBKPGQ010000155.1:0-12796 GCA_046729455.1 Verrucomicrobiota bacterium | reverse complement strand
GCTGCGTTTTCTCGGGCAGCATTACGCAACGCTCGTCGGCGGGGGATGGTTCGGTGATGCGTTTTCTATTTTCGTTGGTGTTGTGTTCGGACTCCTTCTCATCAGCGCAGTCAATACTGCCATAGTCGCATTGATTGGTGTCATCTACATGATGGCACAGGACGGCGAGATGCCTCCGCAATTTGCGCGACTCAACATCCACGGTGTGCCGCGCATTCCGCTCATTGTCGCCGTTGTAATTCCGATTCTCGTTCTTGCGGTCACAAAGCGGTTCGAGGCACTGGCAGGTCTGTATGCCATCGGCGTTGTGGGCGCCATTTCAGTCAATCTCGGCGCATGCACTTTCAACAAGCGGCTCGGTCTGCGAGCGTACGAACGCTTGATCATGGGTGCGACGTTTATCGTCCTTGCCTTGGTTGAGGTGACGATTGCCAAAACGAAACCCGACGCGCTCTTTTTCGCAGTTTGCGTTTTGGGCGTAGGCCTAGGATTTCGTACCTATTCGCATAACATCGCCGGATTACGGACGCTGACCGTCACGCGCAAAGTCGCTGAGATGGTCACGCCAGATCTGGCCGCTACGATGGAAACGCGATTGCAGGAGGGCCACAAAATCATGGTCGCTGCACGCGGTATCACCCCTGTGCTCACGTTCGCCTTGGACGAAGCACAACTACGCAAAGCCGCGTTATATGTCTTGTATGTGAAGGAGATCGCGGTGTTCTACGCCCGTGGCCCGACTGTGCCCGGGCGCCCCAAATGGCAGAATGACCCGGAGGCAGCCGCAATTATGTCAACAATGCTCAAGCTGGGTGCCGAACGCGACATTTGCGTGCTGCCTGTGTATGCTGTGAGCGAGGACGCAGCCACGACTATCCTTGATCTGGCCGCCACTCTCGGCACCGATTATCTGATCCTTGGCGCGTCACAACGCACTGCCATGGCCAAGCTGCTCCGCAGCAGCGTGGCTACAAACGTGGCTCAACAATTGCCCGAATCGATTCACTTGATCATCTTCGGATAACCCGAGAACAGTCTTACATCCGCACGGCGGGCGCTTCGGGGTGCCGAAGGGTTATTTCCCGATTCCAAAAAACGCTTCCAGGGCGCGCGTGCCCAAGACCTTCCAAATCTTGATCACTTCGTAAGTGATAACGGTAGTAAAGGTCACGGCCAGCCAGACACAGACAGCCTCGATCGGCAGGCCGGACCATGCTCCGATCTGCAGCCCGATTAGACTATTGCCGCGATATTCCCACCAACCATAAGGCAAAGCGAGCGTCACTTCCCAAAGCAAGCTGATAAGAAGAAGCAGAAAAAACGTGAAGCTAAACGCGCGCCAGTTAATGAACCGTTGCGCGGTGTAAAAAAAGCCGGCTGAGGGAATGAGCGAAGCGCAGACGAGATAAGTAAAATACCACGGGAACCTTTCCGATGCGTCGGAGATGAACTTTCGGTACACAATTGCCGCCGCGATCAAGACAACACCGAGGACCACGGAAGCAGAATGAAAACGAACGATGCGTGGTATATCCTTGGCCACTTCGTCATAATCAGGGACGTTGTAAGCAGCCATCCAATATTCGTCGCACCAGATGTAACTCAGCAGAACGAGCATGAAACCTGTCAGATAGAAAATGAATTCCTCGATTGGAATCACTCCGCCTAGCGCGGGAATCTCGCAGCCAAGAGTGGCCGCTTTGTTTGGAAAGGTGAAGAACGCGTTGCCGAAAAGGAGATCCAAGGCGAATCCGAGCGGAGCGAGCACCGCGATAGTCCGCCAAAATGCTTTTCGTGGAAACTTCAGATCAGGCCGAGAGGCAAACCACCATGCCAGGGCTCCAATAGGAATAATGAACAGCGCCAGGCTCCATGTGTATCCGAGCGGCGTCGGATTTTCCGAAGTGGCTTGCAGAATTGCCGGATGAATGACGGTTCGCAATGCAATAGCGGCCGGAACAATGAGCGCCGCCGCGATCGCAAATACGACGTAGAAAGACTTGGTACGCTCTTGCATGCAGACAACAGCGTAAACAGAACAGTTTTAAGTTTTAAGATTTAAGTTTAGTCTTTGACGCGTTATCCTCTTCGTGACACTTAAATCTTAAAACTGCCGTTTGAATTCCAGCGCCAACGTTTCTGACTGTTTCGATTTGATGCGAAAGCTGATCGAGTGTCGTCAGCAAAAAGCTTTGCATCATCAGCTCATGAAAGCCGCCGAGTGCTCCATGCTGAGCATCGACGCGATTGTGATGCTTTACCACTGCGCGAAAGTCAGTGTGGGGAACATTCTCGAGGTCGGCTCATACGTGGGCGGCGCAACCATCGCCATGGCAATGGGCGTGCGCGATTCAGGCGAGGAAAAGAAAATTATTAGCATCGAGCGGGGCTGCCGCGTCGAGCACCCGCGGATTGGCACAAAAGACAGTTTCAAAGATCTGAGGAAAAATCTGAAACGCTTTGGGTTCCTCGACCGGGTTACTTTGATAAATGGCCGCTCTTTCGATCCGAGCACGATCGCCGTGGTGCGGCAGGTCTCCGGCCCGCGCCAAATCGGGCTATTCGTTTTTGATGCCGACGCCAATGTCCGTCGCGATATCAACTGCTATTGCGATCGATTTGCCGATCACTGCTGGATGGTGATCGATGATTACCTGGGAGGCGCAAACAAGAGCGAACGCCTGCGAATGCAGGTGGACGAGTTGGTCAGTGCTGGCCGGTTGGAGCCACTGGGCTTTTATGGTTTGGGAACGTGGATTGGCCGCTGGCTAATCCAGATCGCGATTTCTTCAAGTGCGGCGCTGCTAACATACGGAGAGGTTTTAAGTTTCGAGATTTAAGTTTTAAGTGTGGGCGCGCATTATTTCCTTTGCTGAATAGTCAAACTTGTTGTGACTCCGCCTAAAGTCCTGATTGCCGACGCAATTTCGCAGCGTGGAGTGGACGAGCTCGCCCGCGATGGCGCAATCGAGGTTGTAATCAAAGCCGGGCTAAGCGAGAAGGAACTTGTCCATCTTATTCCGGACTTCAGTGCGCTTGTTGTACGCAGCCAGACAAAAGTCACCGCCGATGTTTTGAATGCAGGCACGAAGTTGCGCGTGGTCGGGCGAGCTGGGGTGGGGGTGGACAACGTCGACGTTGAGACGGCCACACGCCGCGGCATCATTATTCTGAATGCGCCTGGCGGAAACACGGTTTCTACGGCTGAGCATGCGTTTTCGCTGTTGCTTTCAGCGGCGCGCAAGATTCCGCAGGCCGACGCAAACGTTCGCAGCAAGAATTGGGACAAGAAGAATTTCGAAGGTGTTGAGCTTTACAACAAAACACTGGGCGTAATTGGAATGGGCCGGATCGGCAGTGAACTCAGCCGGCGCGCCATTGCTTTCGGAATGCGCGTGATTGCGTACGATCCGTATCTTTCGGCAACGCGCGCTCGCAGTCTACAGGTGGAATTGCTGGACGAGCTCGATGATCTGCTTACGAGTGCAGATTTCATCTCGCTGCATACACCGCTTACCGCAGACACACGGCATATTCTCAATGTAGCGCGGCTACAGAAAACCAAGCGCGGCGTCCGCATCATCAATTGCGCGCGCGGTGGCTTAATTGACGAAGCTGCGCTTGTGATGGCGTTGCAGAACGGGGATGTGGCCTGCGCGGCGCTGGACGTTTTCGAAATTGAACCGCTTCCTGCCGATTCGCCATTGCGCGGCGCGCCCAATCTTGTTCTTACCCCACATCTCGGCGCTTCCACCGCCGAGGCACAGGAGAGCGTCGGGGTTGAGATCGCGCACTCGATTCGCGCCGCTCTGCTCGAAGGCACCATTCGCAATGCAGTGAACATGCCCAATCTCGATGCGAAAACCTTGGCAATCATTGGGCCACATCTGCGCTTTGGCGAGAAATTAGGGCGGTTTTTATCGCAGCTTGCACCAAAGCGCGTGGAGACTCTCAACATCAATTACAGCGGCAAAGTCAACGAAGTCGATACGACGGCAATCACGCGCTCAATCTTGAAAGGCTTCCTGCAAATAGCCGGCGGCAATGAAGTCAACGAAGTCAACGCGCCCAGTTTCGCCGAAAGTCTTGGTTTG
The DNA here is from genome assembly GCA_046729455.1 of Verrucomicrobiota bacterium. Lineage (GTDB taxonomy): Bacteria > Verrucomicrobiota > Verrucomicrobiia > Chthoniobacterales > UBA10450 > Udaeobacter. The sequence continues at coordinate 8,702 of JBKPGQ010000155.1, read as the reverse complement.
AAAGTAAGCGAATCGCGTCTGAGCGCACCCGGAGATTATACTGACATGCTCGAATTATCCGCTGCCGGCGAAGGAAAAACCGTGTCGGTCGGCGGCGCATTTTTTGGTGCCACTCCACGAATCATAAGCATTAACAGTCGTCCGGTAGAAGCGCGTCCCCATGGTGTCGTACTGGTATTGGAAAACACAGACCGCCCTGGAATGGTTGGACGAGTTGGCACATTGCTCGGCGATCATGGCGTAAACATCGCAACAATGTCGCTAAGCCGAAATCAGGCCGGGGGCACCGCGCTCACCGTCTTAAATCTGGACACCACGCCGAACGAAGAGTTGCTGTGCGAAATTCGTGCAAGCGAAGACATCCACTCGGCGCAAGTGATTGAGCTGTGAGCGTTCTCCTCTGGGAAGCACACACGCCCAAATCAATTTCCTTGCCACGTACCGACCAAATCCGATAGAACAAGGTTCATTATGGATTTTAGCGCTCACTCTATTCTTTGGGTCCTGGTCATCGGTCTTGTCGTCGGCGCCATCGCCAAATTGTTGATGCCGGGAAAAGACCCAGGTGGCTGCATTGTCACGATTCTGCTCGGCATCGCCGGCGCGTTCGTTGGTACCTGGATTGGTCGCATTTTTGCCGGAGAAAATTACGTTGCCGGCTGGATCATGTCCGTGGTTGGCGCCATGATCCTGTTGCTGTTGTATCGATTTCTTTTCAAGCGCGGCGCTTAGTTGTAACCAAGGAGTCCGCCGGAGCGATCTGGAGAGCGTCTTTTCTTGAGGTCGATGTGGCGCAATTTTCTAACTTGCGCCATGATCAAGAGCGCAGGTTGCAAATTTGCGCCACCTTCTTGCTATGGCTGCGCCCACGAGAACCCGAATTATCATTGCCTTTACGGCTCTCTATCTCGTATGGGGTTCGACTTATCTTGGTATCCGCTTCGCCATCGAGACGATTCCGCCGTTTCTAATGGCTGGCGCGCGATTCCTACTGGCGGGAGTGATTATGTTCGCGATCGCGTGGTCTCAAGGCGCGTGCAAATCGAGCTGGGCGAACTGGCGCGTATCGCTGATCGTCGGCGCGTGTCTCCTGCTTGCAGGTAATGGCGGTGTCACAATTTCAGAACAATATATCGACACAGGATTGGCGGCGCTGATTGTGGCGATTGTCCCGATTTACATTGTCATTCTCAGCTGGGCGACCGGAATGGCGCCCAGGCCGGCGCCGATTGTCTGGCTTGGTTTGGTCGGCGGTTTTGTTGGGGTTGGCATCTTGCTCGGGCCAGCTCTGCGTTTTTCTTCAAACGGCGGACGACACCCTGCGATCGGAATGTCAATCCTCCTCGTTTCGTCCTTCATCTGGTCGGCAGGATCACTGTATTCGCGCAGCGCCAAGCACGCGGCTTCTCCGTTTCTAACGGCCGCCCAACAAATGCTCTGCGGTGGACTGCTGCTTTTGCTTGCCGGTATTGTAACTGGCGAGCTGCGGAGTTTTCATCCGCGCTCAATCTCGATGTTGTCCCTCGCTTCATTCATTTATCTGGTAATCATCGGAGCTGTGGTTGGATATACCGCCTACATCTGGCTGTTGCGTCACTGTGATCCGGCGAAAGTCGCCACTTATGCGTACGTGAACCCGATCGTAGCCGTCTTGTTAGGCGCCGCTTTTGCCGGGGAAACTGTGACACTGCGTGTCCTGGTTGCTGCTGCGCTGATTATTGGTTCAGTCGCGATTGTCATTACAGCGCAGCAACTAAAAGCCAGAGCAGAGCCGGCGATTGGCGCAGCGATCGAACCAGCTGATTGAGCGCATATGAGCAGCGAAAATCCGCCTCGTAATTCAAAAGATCGGCACCAAACCATCGAAGTCGTTAAACGCAATTGGCAGGCCGAAGTGGAGACGGCGCGAACATATCGCGATCTGGCCGAGCGCGAGCTGGACGATAAACGCAAGGGCGTCCTCCTGCGCATGGCCGAAGCGGAAGAGCGTCACGCGCAACGCTGGGAGAAAAAACTCAGAGACCTCGGCGTAGAGCCGCCTGTACTGAAGGATACGGTCGCGCGCCGTCTCAGCCGTTGGTGGAACAAAATTGCCGGAGCCGAAATCGCCATTCGCCGAATGGAAGCGACGGAAGAACGGCAGGAAGCCGAATTTCATGATCAAGCCGAGCGTGCTTTTGATGGTGAACAGGACGTACAGGAATTTTTGCGCAAGAGCGCGCTCGAAGAAAAAGCTCATGCACGAGCGCTTAGCGCCATGGCACCTCCGGTTAGCCCGCGCACCGCGCTGGACAAAATCCTGAAACGCGAACGCTGGCACGGGAGAGGCGGCAGTTGGGTCGCTGACGCCATCTACGGTGCGAACGATGGATTGGGCGCAGTATTTGGAATTGTCTCAGGGGTAGCCGGCGCAACAAATAATCAGCAACATTACATTCTGATTTCAGGGCTTGCCGGCATGCTTGCGTCCACTCTCTCAATGGGCGCAGGCGCCTACTTGGCGGCAAAGAGTGAAGCGGAAGTCTATGAAGCCGAGATTTCGCGCGAACGGGCCGAAGTCGAGGAAAATCCCGAGGAAGAAATCGAGGAGATGTCGCTTTTCTATCAATTACAAGGATTCACTCCAGAAGAATCACAAAAGATGGCAGAACGGCTCGCGCAGCAGCCTGAACAGTTTGTACAAGCGATGGCGCAGAGTGAACTCGGATTGTCCGAGCACCGGTTTCCGAATCAGTGGACCGCTGCGACCTCGGCTGGCATTTCCACAGCGATTGGCGCTTTTGTTCCCATCATTCCATTCTTTTTCTCGGGCGGAGTGACGGCCGTCATCATTTCATTTGGCATCAGTTTGGTTGCGCACTTTCTCGTGGGCGCATTGAAATCGCTGATCACCATCCGTTCGTGGTGGGCATCTGGTCTGGAAATGACCTGGATCGGCATCATCGTGGCAATCGTCACTTACGGGCTTGGGCTTGCGTTTGGTTCGTTAGGCTAATCCTTTCTCGATTTACGGTGACGCATTAGGCGGCGCGAAGAACGGATCGTGGAGTCGTCCCGAAAATGGAACCGTTAGTTCCCAATTGCGGAACGTAGGGCTTGCGCGTTTGGATGCGTCAGAACCCGCATTATCATCGTTATGAGCGGATTACGTGAACGGGGTAGTTTGTGGCACGCCGCTTGCATAACGAATTGCAATCAACCACCAAACGCTTATGAATGATCAATTCGAATCTACTTACGCACTTCTGGTACGTTCGGAAGAGAAAGGGCGCGGAGTTCTTGAAGCAGTGCTTTACGTCGCTTTTGTCTTGAGCGCCGTCCTGCTGATCTGGGCATTTGCACAGAGCCCGGTTAGCATAGAGGCGGTTGGGCTCCGGGAAGGCGCTGTTAGCCAAGCCGCAAGGACTCAGATGATCTCACACAGTTAATCGTGACGAAGGTTTCGATTGCCGCGACTTGAAACAGGATATTCGATACGCTTTCCGGATGCTGCGGAAGCAGCCGGGTTTCAGTGCGATCACGATCTTGACACTAGCGCTCGGCATTGGGGCGAATACCGCGATTTTCAGCATCGTTAACGCGGTTTTGCTGCGGCCGCTGCCGTATCCGGACGCCGACCGGATCATGGTATTGAATGAATCGTCCGGACCGGGTCAGGATTATTCGGTTGCGTTGCCGGACTATTTCGATTGGCGAAACGACAATACAGTTTTTGAACATCTCGCCGCTACGCACAAGGAATCACGCAACCTTAGCGGCATCCCGGGTCGTGATCCGGAGCGTGTTTCGTGCGCCTCGGTGACGCGAAATTTTTTCAGTGTGGTTGGCGTTTCACCGGAAATCGGCCGCATTTTCAGGGAAGAAGAGGACACGGCAGGCGCTCCGCTCGTCGTTGTGATCAGCGATCGCCTTTGGCAACGCGCGTTCAACCGCGACCCGGGCGTTCTCGGTCGCTCGATAACTCTGCACGATCAGAATTTCACCGTCATTGGCGTGATGCCGCCGCAAGTTACCTCACCCCACGACAGCGACGTCTGGTTGTCAATGATGCGAAGGAGCAATAACCCAGTATGGATGCAGCGGTTCATCCACCCGATGATCTACGTCTGGGGAAAGCTCAAACCCGGCGTGACGCTTGAGCAAGCGCGAACGGAAATGAAAGGAATCGCAGCGCGTTTGGAACAAGCTTATCCGGAAACGAACAAACAGGTCTACGCCGTCGTCACGCCGTTGCTCGAGAATCTGGTTGGAAAATATCGAACCAATCTCGGATTGCTTTTGGGTGCAGTTGGGTTGGTGCTGCTGATTGGCTGCGCGAACCTGGCAAACCTGTTTGCCGCGCGAGGCGCTGCGCGTTCGAGAGAATTTGCGATTCACGCGGCAGTTGGAGCAACTGGCGGACAGATCGCCAAGAAGCTGTTAATTGAAAGTTTTGTGATCGCACTTCTCGGCGGAGCGCTCGGCTTTTTCCTCGCGATTTGGGTGCGAGATGGTTTGATCGCCTTGAGTCCAGGAGACGTCTCGCGATTTCGCCAAATTTCTTTCGATCTTCCAGTGCTCGGTTTCACATTTCTGGTCGCTTCGCTCACCACTGTTTTTTTTGGCCTTTGGCCTGCCTGGCATGCATCGCACGCTGACGTTCAACTTGCCTTGAAAGCCGGCTCCGCTGGAAGCGGCGATCCGCCGTCAGCCAAACGCGCGCGGGATTGGCTGGTGATTAGCGAAATTGCGCTCACACTGACTTTATTGGTCGCGGCCGGATTGGTTCTGAAAAGTTTTTCGCGTCTGCAATCGCTCTCACTAGGCTACGAACCGCGTGCGCTCTTCACTGCGCGCTTCGAATTGCCCTGGCAAAAGTACAACGACCGCGACAAGATCAACATTTTTGCTAAGGGTTTGCTCGACAAGATGCGTGGTCTGCCCGGCGTGCAAGACGCGGCCGTGAGCTCGAACGGTCCGCTGATGGGTGGATGGCAAACTGGTTTCTGGCGTGAAGAAAACCCGCGTCCGCAACCTTCCGATATGTTGAACAGCGATCTCGAAGTCGTCGTCGGCGATTATTTTTCAACACTGAAGGTGCCGCTTTTGCGGGGTCGCGCGTTTAATGAGCGCGACACCAAAGATTCGCCGCGTGTAATCATCATCGATCAGGCCATGGCCGAACAATATTTTCCCGGCGAAAATCCAATCGGCAAACGTCTCGGCGTTGATCCCGGCAATGACAACGAAAGCTACGTGATGTCAGAAATTGTCGGTGTTGTCGCGCGCATGCGATTTCACGCGATCGATGAAATGGCGCCGTTACCGGTGATTTACTGTTCGTTAGGCCAGGCCCAGCGAACCAGTCTCACGCTCTTCGTAAGATCGACGATGGCGTCTGCGGCGCTCGAGCGCGCGGTTCGTGATGCTGTCACTTCGATCGATTCCTCGCTGCCGGTTTTCGATGCCCGGCCGATGAGCGATCGCGTCCACGAGACTTGGGGCGCGCAACGTCTGTTAAGTTCTCTCTTTTCCATTTTTGCCGGGCTCGCGCTGGTGCTGGCGACTATCGGTCTTTATGGGCTGCTCGCCTATACCACGCTCAAACGCGTCCCTGAAATCGGTATCCGCATTGCGCTCGGCGCGCGCCCGGGACAAATTCGTGCCCTAATTCTTGCGCACGGGATGCAATTACTCTTGATCGGGTCGGTGATCGGTCTGGTCGCGGCCTTGGCCCTTTCGCGAGTGTTGCAAAGCGTGCTTTTCGAAGTCAAAGGGATCGATCCAAGAATTTATCTTGGCGTTGGGCTCATACTTTTCGGCACTACGCTCCTGGCGGCTTGGATTCCAGCCCGCCGCGCTTCACGCGTCGATCCGATTGTGGCGCTACACACTGAATAGTAGTCGCTTGACGTCGATGAGATTGACATACCGCCGGAAACGCGGTTGAGAGTTAGCTAGTGACAAGGACTCTCAATCGCGGCCGGAATGGCCGCTGCGCCGTGAGGAAATGATCCGGATTCTCATTGCAGATGATCAGCGCGACGTGCTGGAAGCACTACGCATACTGCTTAAGGGCGAAGGATATCAGACAGAAGCGGCCACATCGCTAGCTGGCATATTCAACTCGCTGGAAAAGAAAGAGTATGCGCTGTTGCTAATGGATCTGAATTACGCACGCGATACGACGTCTGGTCAGGAGGGCTTATCAGCCATTCCAAAAATCCGGCAGATCGATAGCACGCTGCCTATTGTTGTGATGACTGCCTGGGCAACGGTTGAGTTGGCCGTGGAAGCGATGAAACGCGGCGCGCGCGATTTCGTGACCAAACCCTGGGACAATCAGCGGTTGTTGGCCATTGTGCGGACGCAGATTGAGCTCGCTTCGGCGCTCCGTCGCGAACGAAAACTTGAAGCGCAAAACGAACTTCTGCGCGGCACCATGCCAAATTTGATCGCGCAGTCTCCTTCGATGCGGCCTGTCGTGGAAATGATTTCACGCGTTGCGCCGTCTGATGCCAACGTTCTGATCACCGGCGAAAACGGCACTGGGAAAAGCTTGGTTGCACGGGCGATTCATGCTGTTTCGCCGCGAGCATCGCATGCAATGATCACCGTAAATATGGGCGGCTTATCGGAGACGCTCTTTGAGAGCGAACTATTCGGCCACGTCAAAGGCGCCTTCACCGATGCAAAGACGGATCGCACAGGTAGATTCGAACTTGCGGATGAGAGCACCCTTTTCATGGATGAGATCGCAAACATCCCGCTTGCTCAACAGGCAAAATTGTTGCGAGTCATCGAAACGGGAGATTTTGAACGAGTCGGCTCATCGAAAACTCTGCACGCGAACGTGCGCATCATCTCCGCGACAAATTCAAATCTTGATAACGAAGTGACAGCAGGCCGGTTCAGGCAGGATCTCTTGTTTCGCCTGAATACGATCCAGATTGCGTTGCCACCCTTGCGAGAGCGACGGGATGACATTATGCCGCTCGCTAATACTTTCCTCGCACAACACGCAGAGCATTATCGAAAGCAGATTGTCGGTTTCGATGAGACAGCTCGAGAACGTCTGCTACAGCATCGCTTCCCGGGAAATATTCGAGAGCTTGATCATATCGTCGAACGCGCTGTGCTTATGACGCAAGATCGACAAATCTGCGCAGCCGATCTGGGCCTGACGAATGGCGGTGGTGAATCGCGCAATCTCGAGGAAATGAGTCTTGAAGAAGTGGAGGCATTCCTCATCAAGAAAGCGCTCGCCCGAAACGATGGCAACGCGCGAAAAGCGGCGGAGGCACTCGGGTTGAGCAGAAGTGCATTCTATCGTCGTCTGCAGCAATATGGCCTCTAACAGTTGCGGATTGTCCGTTGGAGCGGGTCAATTTGTTGCCCATTGCAGCTTGCAGCTTTGATGGCCCCTAAGACAAAAGGTCCGTATCGGTTTTCCTACGAAGGAAAAATTACCTGGCTCACGTTTGCTGCAGCTGTCCCTGCAATTCTTGTTGCGCTCGCTCTTCTTTGGTTAGGTGATTACAGCGCTAAACTGCAGTGGACGCTGACGATTCTCATCGTTGGTTGCTTCCTTGCGTTCATTTCCAGTACGCGCGAACACACCATTCGGCCCTTACAAACCATGTCTAATTTGCTCGCGGCATTACGCGAGGGCGACTACTCGATCCGTGCGAGGGGAGCCCGCGGGGGCAATGCATTGGGCGAAGTCCTCCTCGAAATTAATTCGCTCGGCGAAACATTGCGCCTCCAACGTCTGGGCGCCTTTGAAGCGACCGCGCTCTTGCGTACGATCATGAGTGAAATCGACGTTGCAGTTTTCACCTTTGATCCCAACCGGCGTTTGCGCCTCGTCAATCGAGCCGGCGAAACCTTGCTTGGTCAGCCGATGGACAAGTTGTTAGGCAGAACGGCCGGCGAACTGTCTCTCGGCCCGTGTCTTGAAGCGAACGAGGACGAACCGCTTACATTGAATTTTCCAGGAGCATCAGGCCGTTGGGGTATCCGGCGAAGCACATTTCGTGAGGAGGGCTTACCGCATGAATTGCTGGTGTTGACCGACCTTAGTCGCACGCTACGCGAAGAGGAGCGTCGCGCTTGGCAGCGACTTGTGCGCGTCCTCGGCCATGAAATGAATAACTCGCTGGCACCCATCAAATCACTCGCCGCCAGCTTGGAATCGCTCCTACGACGCGACCCTCTTCCCCCGGATTGGAAAGATGATGCGAGTGCCGGATTGAACTCGATCGCGTCCCGCGCCGATTCACTCAGCCGTTTTCTGCAAGCCTACACGCGCCTAACAAAGCTTCCGCCGCCCCAAAAACAAAATGTCGATCTTGGGAAGCTGGTTCAGCGGGTCGTGGACTTGGAACCAAGACTCAATGTGAAAATCATAGCGGGTCCGAAAACGGTGATTCGTGCGGACGAAGCGCAGATTGAACAGGCATTAATCAATCTTGTGCACAACGCCGTTGATGCCGCGCTCGAAACACACGGCAAAGTCGTGATCGGGTGGCGCGAGAAAGAAGATGCAGTCGAGATCTTTGTTCAAGACGAAGGCCCCGGGATTATGAATCCCGCGAACCTCTTCGTTCCGTTTTTCACCACGAAGCCCGACGGCTCTGGAATCGGTCTGCCATTGAGTCGTCAAATCGCTGAGGCCCACGCAGGATCGTTGGCGCTCACGAATCGCGAAAATGGCAAAGGTG
>JBKPGQ010000154.1:0-1798 GCA_046729455.1 Verrucomicrobiota bacterium | reverse complement strand
ACCTTGCGGTGGCAGCAGCTGGCGCTTGTTTAATTGTTGGCTGTGCCACGCAATCGAAATCAAGTCTTAGTGGCGCGCGCCACATACCGAACGTTCGAACTACTGCCTATACGCACAGTGAAGGAAGTGGACACCACAATGCAATCGGTACGTATCTTTCCGGACGTCACGTGATGAGTGCTGCCTCTGATTGGTCGCGTTATCCACTCGGCACACGATTTCGCATCGCCTCGACAAACGAGGAATATGTTATCGACGATTATGGGTGGGCACTTGTTGGGACTGATACCATCGACCTTTATAAGCCGACCCGTCTGGAAATGAAAAGCTGGGGCGTCCGCCACGTGGACATCGACATCTTGCAATGGGGATCGGAGGAACAAAGCTTGAAAGTGCTCGCGCCTCGCTGCAAACATCGTCGCGTGCAGCAGATGGTGGCAGCTCTTGAGAAAAAAAAGGGGAAGACAACCGTCGCGCAAACCTCTCCTCCTCGCAGTTCACTTTGATTTAAGGCGAATCGCGCCGCATTTTCCCGGCGCATGAGAATTTTCGTTGTTGGCGGCGCCGGTTACATCGGAAGCGTTTGCTCTGAGCTATTGTTGGATGAGGGCCACGAAGTTTCCATCTTCGATAATCTGACCGAAGGCCACCGGCGCGCAGTCGATTCGCGCGCTAGCTTCATTCAAGGTGAGTTGGCCGATCGCGCGCAAATCCAGGCTGCGCTCTCCAGTATGCGCCCCGACGCCGTGATGCATTTTGCAGCAAACGCGCTCGTTGCGGAGTCAATGCGCGATCCGTCGAAGTATTTTCGCAACAACGTTTGCAATGGGTTGAATCTGCTCGATGCCATGATCGCAACGCGCGTTCAGCGAATCGTTTTTTCCTCGACTTGCGCGATTTTTGGACTGCCTGATCGGTTGCCAATCGAGGAAACGACGCCGGCGCGTCCGATCAATCCATACGGGGAATCGAAACTCGCTTTCGAAAAGATCCTGCAATGGTACGATCGGATCCATGGATTAAAGTTCGTCTCATTGCGTTATTTCAATGCAGCCGGCGCCACGAAGAACTTCGGTGAAGATCATCGGCAGGAGACACATCTGATCCCCAACGTGCTCAAGGTCGCGCTGGGCCAAAGATCGAGTGTCGAAATTTACGGCACTGATTACGAGACGCCTGACGGCACATGTCTTCGCGACTACATCCATATCGTGGATCTTGCGCGGGCGCACATCCTGGCGCTCGGCGCGCCTAGCAGCGCATTTTACAACCTTGGGACCGGAGGCGGCTCCAGCGTTCGCGCAGTGATCGCTGCTTGCGCTAAGATCACGGGACGAAAGATCGCCACGGTTGAAAAGCCACGTCGACCGGGCGATCCACCACGGCTGATTGCTTCCTCGGAAAAAATCAAAAATGAGCTTGGCTGGCAACCGCAGTTCCAGTCACTCGAGGCTACTATCGAGAGTGCGTGGAAATGGCACGAGAAATTTCCACGCGGCTACGAAGATTAAGGCGTGAAGCCGAGCCGAGAACCCTCGGACAATTTGCATCAGTGATCCGAAATTGTCGCCGAGCGATTTCGGGCGTTTTCGTTGAAACAGCGAGGCAGGGCGGCGGTAACAGCTGCTTCAACTGATTCGATTTCTAAGTCGCTCATGTTCCCGCTTTGTGCTCTAAGAGCTTGCACATTTTCGTTCCTGGGCGCCCAAACGCTGGGATCGGTCGGACCGAAGAGCAAGATGCAGTTTGCACCTGCAGCAGCGGCGAGATGCGAAATTCCGCTATCGTGGCCCACAAA
>JBKPGQ010000153.1:0-14154 GCA_046729455.1 Verrucomicrobiota bacterium | reverse complement strand
CCGTCAAGCGACCATCTTCCCAGGGCGTGGCACGCAGCGCGTATTCGTCGAGCCGAATTTGAGCGCCGTTATCGCTAGGATCAAAGCCGCGATCGAGCCGCGATTGCGCAAAGAAATAAATCTGCGATCCGATTTGGGCGTCGAGAAAAAGCGTGAGTCGCGGATTAAAGAGATTATCAACATCGCTAATGATGAGGCCGGGCGGCGGCTGTTCGAAATTGTAAAATTCTAAATCGAGAGTGCCGCTCAATCGAGCGCGCAGATTATCATGAAATGCCGAGATCGTAAACGCGGTGTCGAGTCGGTCAAAAAAATCATCGATATCGAACGCGCACGCCGTGCAGGCAAAGACGCACAGGCTGAGGATGCGCAGCTTCATGCAACTGCATTAACCCCGTCCGCAGCAGGAAAGCGCACTTCAAATTCAGTCCAATCGTTTTCCGAGCGAACCAGGCATAGATCGCCGCCGTGCAGTCGGGCGAGCTCGCGCGCCAGATTTAAACCGATTCCGTGACCCGACGCGGCCGAGGGAGTCGAGCGATGATGAAACCTCTCGAAGATGTTTTCGCCGGCTGGAATTGTGCCGCCCGTGTTCCCAATACTCAGCACAACATTCCTGCCGTTACTGCGTGCGCTAACTCGGATTAGCCCACCGGGCCGGTTGTACTTTCGTGCGTTCTCCAGGAGATTCTGCACAACGAGGGAGGTGTACTGTTTTTCTCCGGCTACAAATAAACCGGCGGTAAGTTCCTTCTCAATTTTCACATCAGGCGAATCGGGAAGGGCGCTCAGATCATCAAGCCACTCATCGACGAGCTGACTAAGATTCACAGGTGTTGATGCAATTTGAAGATGTCCAGCATCCATGCGCGACAAAAGAAGCAGATCGTCGATCACGCCAGTCAGACGATGCGTTTGATGGAGCAAGGCGGATAACTCCTCGTAAACTTCCGGCTTGAAACCCTCGCGCGTCAGCAATGTTTCCAGGCCGACCCGAAGAACCGTGACCGGGCTTTTTAACTGATGGGAGGCATCGGCAGAATATCGTGTTGACCTTTCCAATTCCTGCGTGGTCGAAGCAAGCGCGTCTTCGGCGCGTTTTCGTTGCGCGCGATTCTCCTCCGAATCCAGCGCGAGTTTCTTCACGGGTGCCGAGAACCTGAGCGCTACCACATGGCTTGCGACGAAACCGCCTAACAAGAGCAACGCGCCTGCGGCGCCAATCTGCCAGCGGAGGCGATGCAGCTCAGCCATCGAAAAGGCGAGGGGATAAACGCAAATTTCGTAGGCGGGTGGAAAGAGTGAACCAGGATTAAGCCGCTTGTAAAACAAGAGCTGAGGCGCGCCATTTACATTGACGCGAAAGCTGTCTTGCTCGCGATCGGAATTTGCGACCGCACCGGTTATCTTTTCGTTTAGCGATGCTTGCGTAGTTTTCGGTAGCGAGCGGAAATGCAATTGCCCATTAACCCAGACGCCGCTTCTCATTCCCACCTCAGCGCTTTTCTCTTCTAGCTCAAGCGGTTTGAAGCCGATGACGAGCGCGGAGATAACGTCGCCTGTGTAGCTCGAAAAGATCGGCACAGCTATCACTTCGTCGATAGTTCCTCCACCGGTTTCAGTATTTCCCCGGATGTAACCGATTTGTTGCGTGTCCGGCAATCTGCTCAAGGCCAGTTGCGCTTCCGTTTTCACATCCAGTTCACCTACGTCGTAGGGATTTGGCGGCTTAATGACCGCGCCCGCGCTGTCGAGAAAACGATAAAATTTCGCATGCAGCGATTGCGCGGCCTGCTCGGGCGGCGGTTCGTCGCCTTCCATTAGATCGCGCAGTTCGTCCTTTGCGCTCGGATACAACAGGTCAATTGCATTATCTTCCATGGCCGCATGGATCCTTGGCTTGGCCGCAAGCACGTCGCAGCGCTCCGCCAGGGCGGCGTGGCGTAATTCTTCGAGCTTATGCAGCGCGGAAATTTCGGCCTGGAAATTCCCCTGCAAATTTCGTTCCGCGTCGGCAGTGACTTTGCGCTGCGCCAGGTAGAAACCAAGAGCAGTCAGAGTTGCGACGATAACCATGATGGCGGTGAACAGCCGAGTTCGAAAGCTTGCCATACCTTCGTCTCTGGCTTGAACCGCCGATCTCATGGAAAATCAACGTGGAGTGTCTGGCCGTCCTTTAACTCCACCGGTTTCTCGCGTGTGGTCCTGCTGTCGATCCAAGCCTTAAGCGTGTAATGACCTGCAGGAAGTCCGCTTAATCGAAAGTGGCCGTCCGTATCTGTCATCACGAAATAAGGACTATTCAAAACCAGGATCAATCCGCGCATGTGTTCGTGAATGTCGCACCGCAGTGTGACCAGCCCCGGCTTATCGAAAACTTGTGCCGGAACCGGTCGCTCGTCCGGCCGATAACGCCCAAGATCAAATCGTTTGGCGGGCGAGTAGGAAAAGATGTTGTGGTAAGTGTCATCAAAACTTGGAAATTCAACCTTGGTTCCAACTCGGATCGGTAGAAGCGCTGGAACAAACGTCAAATCCTTTTGCGCGACCTCTTTCGTCGGGGGCGAAGCTGGACGGGGGAAAGCACCATCGAGATAAACTACCGCGAGCGGCGGCTGTGTGGAAAGTACACCGCCTTTGGTGACGATCTCGTATCTCTTAGCCTGAACGGGTGCCGAATGCGATTTCGGAAGTTCTACGTGTCCTTCGACGATAGCGCTCGCCAAAAGCGCAACGGGGAGCAAAGGAAAAATCGCAATTACCCCAAGCAACCCGCGCAAACGCATTTGCCTCATAGCTTAGCAGCCGTTTCAGCGCACGGAAAGTATTTGCAATAGGGCAGAGCCATCTTGATTGTAGAGCGCTCGCGAAAGCTTTCGGCGCTGAATTACGAAAGCCTCGTTTAGCGCGGCTTATTCTCTTGCGTTTTTTGTACGACATTCAGACCATGCTGCAGTCCACACAGGCTTCCGTCGACAAAAGAAAGGCTTTCACGGCGTCGGACGAGGTCGCGGAGTTGTGTTCCCCGTCGGAATCGGGCTTTGACGAATCCATTGATTTTGCGCGAGGCCCGTTGAATCCAGAAAAGAAAAACACGACGCGCAGATGATTGATAAAACAAACTTTTCCATAATTGATTTTGCAAGAACTCAGTCGGTCCCGAATCGGTCGCTATTGCACATGCCCTGATTCCAGGCGCCAAGAAGTTCTGGCGAACCGGGGAGGGTTACCGAGCTATTCTGACGAGAGCCGCCTCGAAGTTTCCGCCGAAGATCGTGCTTCCGTTCGGCGTTGCCGCGCCCGCAGCCGGATCCGCAGAGATGCCTGCGGGCTGCGCCAGGACTCCAGCAACAGCCGCCAAATTACCCCTGGGCGCCGAAAGTCTCGCCGAGGCATCGAGCAACGAATACGGCGGCGGATTTGTTGTAGTCGCGGCGAGCACGACCGTGCCGGCGATCACGCCCACGCCCGAGCCTTCTTCAAAACCTGTTCCTCCCCAAGTCACCGCGTCGAGCAATTTCTTGCCAGTCGGAACTAAGTGAAGAACGAACGCGTCTTGGGACCCGGCACCGAAGCTGGTGGTCGTCCCGGCGACGTACACCGTGCCGTCGTCTGGCGCGACTGCTACTCCAGTGGTGGTCTCGCCGACTCTGCCGTCAAATTGCTTGTCGAACAACAGGTCGCCGTTCGTACTGAGTTTCACGATCAAAGCTGCGATGTCAGCCCTGTTCGCTTTGACGGTCTGGATAGCGCCCGCCATATAGACCGAGCCGTCCGACGCCGCCGTCATCCCCCCGCGTGGATCTACGACGTCGCCGGCTGAATAAGTGCGCTGCCAGACCAGATTGCCGTCGGACGTTATTTTCAGCGCGATGACATCGAAGTTGCCGATCTGGTCCGGCCGCGGCGTCGTTCCTGCAGCGTACACGTTACCATCGGGTCCGACGGCAACGGCGTTACCTGCTGCTCCGTCGGAGATTCTCTGCCAGACAAGATTGCCTAACGGATCAAACTTCACGACGAACAAGCCGGAGGAACTCGGTCCGAAACTCGTCGCGGTGCCTGCGATGTAGGCCGAGCCGTCTGGACTTGCCGCAACGGCTAGACTTTCGTCAGAATCTGGACCGCCCCACGTCCTTTCCCAGAGCAATGTCCCATTCGCATCGAATTTCAGGAGCACCGCATCATTTCCGTTATTGGTACTCACGCCAGTTACATACACCGAATCACCGGCACCGAGCGCGACGCCTGTTCGCCCAAGCCCCCTGACGGTGATCCCATTCCAGATTCTCTGCCAAACGAGTGATCCATCCGCCGCGAATTTCACGAGAAAGATCCTCGGGCTGGGATTGCCGAACTGATCCGTGGTGAAGCTGTCGGTGATGCCTACGACGTACGAGGCGCCGTCGGGTGCGACTGCGACGCCCTCGGATACGTCGCTTCCGTTACCGCCCCAGGTGGTCTCTGACAGCAGCGTCTGGGCCTGTGCCTTTGAAGCCGCAAAGGCAACCCACAGTAATGCAACGCATGCCAACAGTAATACTGGCATCGCGGAGCGGCGATCCGCGGCTGAAGATGCAACAGATTTCATCTTAATTCGCTCTAAAAATCTCGTAGATCGCGCCGTTCGAGAGCGACACCACGAACAGGTTGCCGTTCGGGCCGGTCTTGATGTCGGTGGCGACGCCGAAGTTCCGGCCGAACAGCAGGCTCTCGCTCTCGACGATGGCCCGCGCGTTCGCGGCCGGATCGGTCGGCGACGGCTTGTCCAGGTTGTCGGCCACGCGGTCCTCCAGCCGGGGATCATTCACCGCGATGTTCCGGCGGTTACCGGTCAGGTTGAAGTGCCACAGGAAGCCCCCTTCGAGGAACGGTCGGGCGGCACCCACGAAGAGGTCGCCGTCGTACTGCGGACCTATTCCAGTGCCGCGCATGAAGCCAACAGCCGCCGGGGCCACCTCAAACTTCCAGCTAAACTCTGGGTCGCTATAGTGCGCGCCCGGAAGCATCACCATCCGCGCCCGTGCCTCTTCGGGTGAGTCGGCGATGTTCGTCGGTGGCCACCGCAACTGCTGCAGGTTGCCGCCGAACATCGTCGTCTCGATCAGCTTGAACTGGTCGATCCGCGCGAGCGGCCCCATCACCTGAATCCAGCCGCCGTTCTGGCTGGGCTCGACCAGGTTCAGCTCGGTAAACGTGTCGTCGCCGTTCTCCTCCAGCCACAGGTTGCCGGACCTCGGGTCGAAGTCGAAGCCGAAGCTGTTGCGCCGCCCGTAAGAGAACACCTTGTGGATGTTGGCGGTGACCTGGGGGTTCTCCTCGATCTGCCCGCGGATCTCGCCGCCGGGCAGCCGGCGGGTGTGGAAGTTGATGTACGACTGGCCAGCGAGGATGTTCGGCAGCTGGGCGGTAAGAGTGGTGTTGTTGCCCTCGGCGAGGTCCCACTTGCTGAAGATCGTGCCGCCGACGCCGCTGGCGAACGGGGTCACGACCACGTCGCGAGGGTTGGTGTCGTTGAACGGCAGGCCGAAGAATCCGAAGACAACCCCCGCATTCGCCCCGCGCGGAGCCGGGGCGTGGATGTGGGCCGCCAGCAAGTCATCGGCCGGGTCGGCGGTTTGCGTGCCTGTAAAATCGAGGCCGGTGACAGTGACGGTGAACGACAAGGACGTCATCGCCCTGTCCAGGAAGAACGCCGCGTAGCCCTTGGCCGTCGAGGCGTTCGCCGGGGACTCCTGGGCGCCGTCGAGCCTGGCGATAAACACGTGCCCGATTCCCGCGAAGGCGTTGTCAGCCGGCGTAGTGCCGTCGGGGTTGAGGCGGAGGATGACGCCGGTGAGGTGGGCATCATCCGGCTCGGGTCCACCGAATTGATCGTCGGTTCCGAACAGGGGGTCGCCGGGCTGGAAGGGACCGTTGAGAAGATTCTGCATCCAGCCGCGCCTGCCCACATCACCGATGAAGATGTAGAGCTTGCCGTCCGGCCCAAACTTGATCACCCCGCCGTCGTGGTTGCCGCGCTGGACCCCGTTGGTGACATCGTCTTGTAAGGCGCGCAGGTGGATGAGGTTCATGTTGAACGTCAGAGTGGAACCATTCCAGGTGAATCGGTCCACCCGGTTGCCCAGGAGCGGGGTGTTGGCGAGCACGTCGGTGTCAGCGCCGGTCGTGCTCTCCGTCCAGTACAGGTAGACCTGCCCGTTGGTTGCAAAGTTCGGGTGCAGGGCGATGCCCAATAGCCCGCGCTCCGACCCGTTATTAACGGCCAGGTCGAGTGCGGTGCCGACGACGGTTCCGTTGACCACGTGCTGAACCTTCCCGGTGGCTTTCTCGAGGATGAGAAAGTCGTTGGCCCCGAGGAAGGCCATGCTGGTGGGCTGATCCAGATTTTCGATTACGGTGCGTACGCCCAAATTTGGGTCAACTAGGCTTGGGGTACTTTGCGCGTTTAACATGGACGGCAGCCCAAAAAGAGCTACGAAGAAAGTGCATGTCAGGTACAGGGCGAGGTTTGAACATTTTTGAGCATTCATGGTGATTTTCCTTTCGATGGCTTTTGGTCTCTCAGTGCGCGATGTTGGATTCCCAGCTAACGACGGTGTGAATCTGGTAATCCGTTTCACACGTCTACAATCGTAACGAGCGGCGTCCCGCGACGTTTTGAAAAGGTTACGCCGTTGTTACTTTGGACGTGACTAGGGAGCGCGTTTCGTAGGCGAAGCGTAACTAAATTTAATAATGTGGAGTTGAGTTTATGCATAGTGATCTGGGTTTGTTGTTGATTAAATTGGCGGTGCAGGTGATTGCGTCTATCGGGAAAAGGTTCGGCAGTTGTAACCTTTGAAGCTGGCAACGAACTATGCCCGCTCCTAAGAAATTCGGCGCCTCAGCGATCCCGCCAGTCGCTGATCATCGACGACTTAGTAGTTAAGCAACTTACGGCAGGCGCACACGCATTTCTGTCCAACTATCATCGGAACGAACCAGCTCGACGTCGCCACCATGCGCTCGAGCCAGTTCCCGCGCGATGCTCAGGCCCAGCCCATGTCCTGGCACGCGTTCGCCGCCACACACCCGGTAAAAGCGCTCGAATAACTGTCCGGTCCGATCTTTAGGGATACCATCACCCGTATTACCAATAGTCATTTCCACCCCGCCATTGACGGTCCGTGCTTCCACCCGAATGCGACCGCCAGGCGTGTTATATTTAACCGCGTTTTCCACCAAGTTCTGCGCGATTATAGAGATGAATGTGCGATCGGCCTTTAGCAGCAGATGCTTCGGGACATCCGCTTCCACCTTCAGATGAAGCGGCTCGGCTAAAGTGAGCGCGTCATCAATGACGCCTTCGAGGACTTCCTCTAAGTCGAACTTGGTCTTCGACAACTCGAGTCGGCCAGCATCGGCGCGGGAGAGCAAAAGCAGATTATCCACCACTGAACTAAGGTGATGAATGCGATATAGCAGCCCTTCGGCGCGGGCCCGTGTGCTCTCGCTGCAGTCAACGTCGGCGACGATTTCTTCAACGCCGGCGCGTACGATGGCGATCGGGGTTTTCAAATGATGCGAAGCGTCGGCGGAAAAACGGGCGGATTGTTCGAAACTCCGCTGTAACCGTTCGAAGGTCGCATTGACCACTTCGATTAATCCTGCGATCTCATCCTTAGTCGACGGGACCGGCAGACGCTGGTCGAGCCGCTGCGCGGTGATTCTCTTGGCCGCCTGACGGATTTCCTCGACCGGTGCGATCGCTTTGCTCGCGACCCACGCTGAACCGACCAGGGTCACTAAGAGTACTGTCGGAATCGCTCCTAACATCGCGAGGAAAATATCGCGGCCGATTTGATTAATTTCCTTGAGATCATCACCGGCGCGCAAGGTGAGGCCATTTTCACTAAACTCCGCCAGACGGACGTTTTTTCCGTCGATCTTGTGGTTATGAAATTCTTTAATGCCATCGCGTGGGAACCGCTGGCGCAATCGCGGGGAGAGATAGAGGACGCCGCCGCTTGCGTCAGTTACTTCAACGAGGTGCTTACGCAGTGAGAGCGGCACGAAGATTTCCTTAAATACTCGCGGGTTGTTCGTCCGACCACCTTCGAAATGTTCCACGTCGCGAAAGAATTCCTGGGCGTCAGTCGTTAGGCGCCGATCGAAAGCCGCGATCTCGGCATGGCGCATTACAAACCACGTGGTAAGCGCGCCGCCAAGTGTAGCGGCCACCGCAAGCGACGCGGAGTAAAGCGCAATCTTCCAGCGTAATGGCCAGTTTCTCATTCCGGCTCCCGAATCGTGTAGCCCAAGTATCGCACGGTGTGGATAAGCGGCGGCGAGTCAATCTTCCTGCGCAGACGGCTGATGAAGGCTTCGACCAGTTTCACGCCGTACTCATGTTCCCGGTCCCAGACGCGCTCGCACAATTCGGTGCGGCTAAAAATGCGGCCAGGTTCACGCATCAGCACGCGCAACAAAGTGAACTCTCGCGCCGAAAGCTCGATCCGATGCGAGCCGCGATACAGTTCTCTGTCGGCGAGATTCAACACCAAATCGGCGACTTGGAGCTTGATGGGCGCTTTCTCGGGAAAACGTCGCCCGAGCGCACTCACTCGCGCGACCAGTTCCTGCATGGCGAACGGCTTCGCGAGATAATCATCCGCGCCCAGTCCGAGACCGGTCAGCCGATCGCTCACCTCGCCACGCGCGGTCAAGATAAGGACACGAGTGGGCATTTTCGCCGCGCGCAAACGTCGCAGCACTTCGAAGCCATCCATCCCCGGCAACATCACGTCGAGCACGATGAGCTCGTACCGCTTCGCCTCCGCCTCCCCCAACGCGGTTTCCCCGTCGTGGACGATGGTAAGCTCATGGCCAGCTTCAGTGAGCGCGCGAGAGATATGCTGCGCAAGGCCAACTTCATCTTCGACGACTAGAATCTGCATGGGTTCATGGTGTCGACGCGCCACCGTCGGCAAATGCGGGCGACGTCACTGTCGCGAGCAGATTAACCGGCGACCCGGATTGGATCACAACCGTGTGCCGCACATCAACATCCCAGTCTCAACTACAACGATATTGTTGATGGAAGGTTGATTAGCCTCACCGTGCCGGCGTTTGGCGGATGTGTTCATCCTAGGTGACACCCATATACGAAAAACTGCTATCCTAAAAGCCGCGAGACTCTGAACCTCGATCACACCTCTGTAGCAACCTATAAAGAAAGAATCGCGGACCGGCAGACGATTGCGCTAACGGCGCATTGTTACCTCAAAGTTACCGTGCGCGTGGCTTGACGACCGAAATTGCTGCGCACGGTGATGCTCTGTGGATTGCAGTGCGAGACTTAACTGCGGGGTGTTCAGCGTAACCACCAAATCCACCTTTGCGTCGCTATTGAAATCACCCGCGGCCACTGCCTGCGTCTGCATTCCGAGCGGAAAATCGGTTTTTGGGCGGAACGTTCCATCGCCATTCCCTAACATGACCGACACGCCATTTGCGCCGGCACCGGCGAGGTCGACTTTGCCGTCCGCGTTGAGATCAGCCGCGATGTGGGTGTTGCCGAGCAACGGGTACGGCTGAGTCGTGAACGTCGCGACCTGCGCCGAAACTTCGCTAATTGTTACTGCGCACGCGACACCAAAAACAAACAAAGCAATCGCCGGATGCGCACCTTTCCGCTTTATGACTGTGTCGCCCATCATAAGTCACGAGCATGAAAGGCGACGCAGTTGTCAGCAATCCAAAAAAGGTTCGGAATCTGTTACTTTCTGAAACAAGCCGATGCTCGCTTGGGCGCGTTGTTATAACAGCGCCATACCTTCAGTTATTACTTCAAATCGGCGAGCGATGCGAAACTTTGATGCGAGCTTCGTAGGTCGGTTGTTCAACGAACAGGCGCGGCCAGCCTCTCCTGATTGCAACTGAAAGTCGACTTTAAAGAGGGCCGATAGCTACCGCGTTGCTCATAGTGCACCTGGCGTGGGCAGACCCGCGCAAGGTAACAACTGTGTAACCAGTTGTCAGTTTCTTACTTCAAACCGGCGGGCGGCAGACCACGGCCCGGAACCGCCACCGTTGTTCGCGCGGACCCGCCACCACATTGTGAGCGTTGGCAGTGTGCTCGTGCTGAATTGAGATGTGGCCACCGTTTGATTCACGATGAATGGCGAAGGAAAATCGTTTCGATCGTCAATTTGGATTGTGTAGCTGGTCGCTCCGGCGACATCGCTCCAATCAAAGGTGATGTTTGTTCCGGGTGCGAAGCGTGCGTCCGCCGCCGGACTGAGGAGCGATGGTGTGCCTAGGCCAGGCGTTGGCGAAGGAGAAGGAGGAGCGCCGGTGGTCACGGTCACGTTGGCTGAAACGGTCGTATCGTAAAACGCAGTGATGGTAACCAATGTGTTGGTTTGAACTGCGAACGTTGTCACTGTGAAATTGGCCGAGGACTGTCCGCCTGGAACACTGACGATGCCGGGAACCGTGGCCGCGGCGGCGTTACTTGTCGAGAGCGTGACGGAAATTCCGCCGGCAGGTGCGGGCGAGCTAAGAAACACCGTCCCGGTCGCGTTTGTACCGCCGCTCACGCTCATCGGAGTTATCGCCATCGATTGGAGCAAAGGCGGCGCGTTCGGATCGGGACTCACGTTAACGAAAATGGATTTCGTCACGCCGCCTGCGCTCGCGAAGACATTTCCTCCTGTAGGCAGCCCGGTTACGGGGCTGGTTCCAATGGCGAAGCTGGTTGCGCTGTTTCCTTCCGGGATCGTGACACTCGCCGGCACGTGGATGATCGAGGGATTATCAGTCGTTAGGCTAATGGTTCCGCCACCGGCCGGAGCTGGAATCACCAGCGCGACACTCGCCCGACCGGAATGGCCGCCGATTAAATCCTGACCCGCGGGACCGATCGCGAGCAACGTGGCCGGGCCGGGCGCGGGATCGATCTCGAGGATTCGCGCCTGCGATCCGCCGGATGTTCCATAGTGGCCTTGAATGAATACCCAGCGCGGAAACGGAGTCTCCGGGGCGGGCGTTGTCCTAAAAGTGGCGCTGATGCTGCCGCCGGGAATCGTGACGCTTTGAGGAACGATCACCTCGCCTTCCATGCTGCCTTGCAATGTCACGACTGCGCCGCCAGGCGGGGCGGGTGAAGTGAGCCGGAGCGTTCCGGTCACCGCGCCGCCCGATAAAACTCTGGAACTGCTGAGCGTTAACGAGGAAAGACTCGGTGGAGGCGCAGGACTTCCAAGAGGAGTTACGGTCAACCAGGTTTGCGGCGCACGATAGCCATCGACGTCGGTGCCGGTTTCAATGATGACGCGGGTTGCAACTGAAACTGCGCTCGTCGGAATTGCAAAATCGACATCGGTCGCGCCAGCCGGAATGAAGATCGTAGAGGGCGGCCTGACAGTATTGGGATCACTGCTGACCAGTCGAACGGTGGTGCCGCCCGGAGGGGCAGCGCTTTGCAATGTCACCGTAGCGTTGACCGACGTTCCGCCAACCACGCTCTCGTTACTCAAACTCAGACCGTAGAGAATCGGAAGAACACCGAACGAACTCTGTCCCCGACCATTGGCGAAACCGGCAAATAAATCTCCGATGATTCCGACGGAGACGCCGTTATTAGGCACCGGGCCGGTAGCGATATTGGAAATCGTCGCATCGGTTCTTCCGGCCGGAACGGTGACCGTGGTCGCCGGCATGTTTACCTGCGGAATGTCGGTCGAGATCGACACGACTGCGCCGCCCGCAGGCGCCGGATTATCCAACATCACGCGCGCGTGCGCTGTGTTCCCGCCGTAGGCGTTGACTGGTTCGGCGAGAATCGCGAACAAATTTACATCCGGCGGAGCGACGGGGGCGGTCACTGTGATCGCGCGCCCAGCCGACCAGAGACCGGCGACGTCGCCGTGCAGTGCGCGGACACGCCAAAAATAATTTCCCGGCGCGAGCAGATCACGCGTGATCATGTAATCGGAGCGGCTTGGGCTCAACAACAGAACACTTGTAGCGGGCGCGAAATTGGAACTGGTGTTGACTTCGAGGTCGTAGCCCGGCACCTGCGGGTTTGGCGTATCCGACCAATCGAAGAAGAATGGAAGCCGCACAGTTGCTCCGCTAGCCGGCGCGACCGGCGACACGCCTGCCGGAATCGGGGCCGCATTGGTGATCTGCACGCTGAGCGTCGCGGAAGGAAGACTGCGCACGCCGTCCGCGGAAACGGCGCGTACTCTGTAATAGATAGTGAGCGGATTTCCCCAGAGCGCGCCGGATTGGGTGCCGAAGTATATCGGCGAAAGCGTGAGATTGAGTGGATAGGAAAACGTCGGTTCGTCATCGGCTTCGAGCAGGTAGTACTGAGCATTCACCACCGATGACCACTGGATATTGAAACTCTCACGCACATGAAATTGCGAGTTGTTGGCTGGCGTGATAAACGAGGGCGTGGCGGGCGCCGGTCCGAGGCCGGTGACAGCGAACGATCGCACGCTTGACCAGGCCGAATCGACTCCGCCGTTCGGGCCAAGCTGCGTGCATTTGACTCGCCAGAAATAAGTGCCATTCGGCAGGCCGCTCACCTTGTCGGCGGTTGGCGTCGGAATCGATGGATCGGAATTCATGTTTGTGAACCCCGAAGCAATGACCGTGGTGAAGCCGGACGTTGTTCCGACTTGCCAGGTGTAACTGCCAATGGGCCCTCCCGGCGCAGATACAGGGTTCCAATCAAGTGTGATTGGCTGAACCAGAGACGCACCGTTGGCGGGAGCAACCAGAACGGGGGCTGGAGGTTGAGCAGGCGGAGGCGTGGGTGTAGGAGATCGTCGCGCGTTTGCAGATGATGTGCCGCTCCAAATCAAGATCAAAGCAGCCGTGAACACTGAACAAGCTTTTTTCCCAAACATTTGTTTGGAACGAATGGCAATCGGAATGGAAGTCTAACCGGGAAAGGTTGCACGACTGTTACTTTTCAGTCGTTTGCTGTTACTGTTGCAGGGGTTCGAAACGAAACGAGTGTTCATTCGAGAAGCACGGCCGCGAAATTTTTTCACCAGCTCGTCGAGCTTTGCGACGTAGTAGTCGACGTTTTCGTCCCGTTTTTCGGGATCGAACTCGCTGGCGAGTTTGGCGGCTTCGTACGCAGGAATCTTTTTGGGTGTGGCTGTGATGTAATAACTGATTTGGTCGCCGGGTTTATAATGGCGGCAGCTTACAATTGGCGGCACTCGAATAGCCCCGCCTTGATCCAATCGCCGCCATGGCCGGCAGTGTAAAGAAGATCGTGGCGACCAGGCTCCAGAAAATTCCAATCGCACACGCAATACCGAGACTGGTGAGCGCTGGGTTTCGCGCAAGGGCAAGCGAGCCGAACCCGCTCACTGCTGTCAGGCCGGCGAGCAAGACGGGCTTCAGCACGCCGGCAATATCATGCTCAACCTCGCGCGTCTTTTGCCAGACCAGTACAACATAAATTCCGTAGTCCACGCCGATTGCCAGAACAAGACGGAACGAGAGCACGTTGAGGAGATTCAAATTGATGTTTAGTAGCTTCATCGAAGCGATCATTGCTCCAATCCCGAACGCCAGTGTGATGACCTGGATCATCCACAAACGAAAATTCCGGTACAAAAGGGCTAGCAACGAGATGTCGAAGATTGCCATCAGCGCGCTGATGATCAGCAATTGATGATGCGACCACGGCTGCAGATCGGCGAGCGCATAACTCCATCCTGAGAGGATCATCGGAACCCCGGCTACTGGCAGGTCGCGTTCTAAGTCTTTGCTTTGGGCGTGGGCCAAGATCGGTTGGTTGGTCGTAACGAATCCCGTGGTCAATGCGGGATCGTGGCCAAAGTAGCGATCAACCAGGAACCACCAACTGGATGACTTGGGCAATTGGTCGCGCCAGTTTGGCAGAGGTACGTTGGCATCGGTAAGGCGTTGTAAGTCGTCAAGCAGGGCGAACGCTGGCGCGAATGAATCGCGGCTGAATCCCTCAGCATCCAGAGTTTGATCTAGTGTCTCGCGTGCCGCCGGGAAATCGACCGCGCTCAACTGTCGCCGATTTGTCTCCATCCAATCTGATGAAAGACAAAGCGCAGCGGGAGTGGAGAAACCCTTGATCTTTCCGGCCGCCTGGAGCTCTCGCCAATG
>JBKPGQ010000152.1:0-1203 GCA_046729455.1 Verrucomicrobiota bacterium | reverse complement strand
CTATTTCTAAATGAACGAAGCGTCCGATTGCGCGTCTAATTTGTTCCAGCCAGTAAAGTGACAACTGACTTCGATGCATTAAATTAGGTTCGGTATGTTTTATCCATACGGTTTCGGTCTTGGACCTGGTTGGCTGCTTTACATCGGCGTCCCGTTGATCATCGGGATCTGGGCGCAGATTCGGGTCACCAGCGCGTTCCACAAATGGGGCGAGGTGCGGGCTAGCTCAAACATCACCGGTGCGGAATGCGCGCGTGAAATTCTGCAGGCGGCCCAGATTCCGGATGTGGAGGTTGTCGAGACGAACGATTTTCTTGGGGACCATTACGACCCGAGAGACAAGAAGCTGCACCTCTCCAGCAACGTTTACCACACGCCTTCAGTAGCAGCGCTGGGTATTGCCGCGCACGAGACCGGTCACGCGATTCAGCACGCGAAGGCTTACGCGCCACTGAAAGCGCGCATGGCAATCGTGCCCGTGACAATGGTCGCGTCGCAAATGCTGCCATTCGTGATCCTGGGTGGATTGTTCTTTCACATAACTGGGTTGATCACGCTCGGCATTTATTGCTATGCGATTCTACTGGTCTTCCAAATAATCACGCTACCCGTGGAATTCGATGCCTCGCGGCGAGCAAAGATCATTTTGCAACAGATGGGAATCGTCCGGCCTGGGGAAGAAGTAGTGGGCGTGAACAAAGTCCTCAACGCAGCTGCGCTTACGTACGTGGCGGCGTTCATCGCAGCATTGGGCAATTTGCTGTGGCTGATGTCGATCCGCGATCGGCGGTAATCGTAATCGATTGCACTAGTGGAAGTGAATCCCGCTCTCGCGTTACCTGCTCGACGAATTTCCGATTTGTTGTCGTCCGGTCTCGGGGCTCGTGCTAAGTCTAGACGCGAGACAATGGACCAGCCACGGGTCGATCCAGATCAGGAGTTGGTAAAACGTACGCAATCGGGCGATGCCGGCGCCTTCGATGAACTGGTCATCAAATACACCCCGCGTCTTTACGGCTTGGTTTACAACATGACCTCGAACCATGAGGACACGAACGATCTTTTGCAGGACATTTTTGCCAAAGCCTACCGCGCGATCCGCGGGTTCCGTGGCAAATCATCCTTTTATACGTGGATTCATTCCATTGCTGTGAACATGACGCTCAATTTTCTGAAGAAACGCGGCCGGCGTTTTCAACTGAG
>JBKPGQ010000151.1:0-1513 GCA_046729455.1 Verrucomicrobiota bacterium | reverse complement strand
CGCGCCCGCCTCTGGTCCAAGGTCAACAATGTAATCGGCTTCTGCGATCACGCTGAGATTGTGTTCGATGACAATCACCGTGTTTCCTTCGTCGACGAGCCGATGCAGCACGTTAAGAAGCAATTCAATGTCGGCCATGTGCAGCCCAATGGTCGGTTCCTCGAGCAAATACAATGTCGAGCGTGGCTTGCGCATTTTGCGAATTCGCTCGTCTGCTGCGCGGCTAACACCGCGTTTTAGTTGCGTCACTAGTTTGAGCCGCTGCGCTTCGCCGCCACTTAGCGTCGGGCTCGGCTGCCCGAGCTTGAGATAGCCCAGCCCCGTATCGACCAA
Source organism: Verrucomicrobiota bacterium (assembly GCA_046729455.1). Lineage (GTDB taxonomy): Bacteria > Verrucomicrobiota > Verrucomicrobiia > Chthoniobacterales > UBA10450 > Udaeobacter. Next base: position 1,180 of record JBKPGQ010000151.1, on the reverse strand, counting down.
CAAGGAGAGCGGGCGCGCAATTTTCGGATATGCCGAAAAAAATTCCGCCGCTTCCTCGATCGTCATTTCCATCACGTCGCCGATCGATTTGTCGTTGTAGAGGACCTCAAGCGTCTGCGGATTGTAACGTTTGCCGCCGCAGTCTTCGCACGGCACATAACTACGCGGCAGAAAATTCATCTCCAGTTTGATCACGCCTTGACCCTTGCAAGTCTCGCAACGACCGCCTTCGGCGTTAAATGAGAATCGGCTCGCGGAATAGCCGCGCACACGCGATACGGGTAATTGCGCGTAAAGATTCCGGATTTCGTCGAACACTTTGACGTACGTGCCCGGCGTCGACCGGGAGGTCTTACCAATTGGCGATTGATCGACCTCATAAATGGCTTCGATCTCTTGCGCACCGCTAACCAGTTTGAACAAATCGCCATTTCCTGCTCGTTTTCTTTCTTTCAGCTGCTCCCGCACCGCGGGCCAAATGACCTCGTGCATCAATGTGGATTTGCCGCTGCCGGATATTCCCGTGATCAGCGAAAGTCTGCCAACGGGGAATCGAACATCGATATCTTTCAAATTATTCGCCCTCGCGCCACGGACTTCGATCCAGTCTTCAACGTCGCGCAGAGGCCGGCGCGATCCGCGGGTTGGATGTCGAAGTGGTATTTTTAGGCAACGAGCGGTTTCGGAATCTGGTTTTTTTTCCACGTCGCGCAGCGAGCCGGTCGCCACGACTTCTCCGCCGTGAATTCCAGCGCGCGGACCAAGATCAACGATGTGATCAGCGCGCCGCATCGTTTCCTCATCATGCTCGACAATAATCAGCGAGTTTCCTTTGTTCCGCAGTGCAGTGAGCGTGTCGAGCAATCGCAGGTTATCGCGGGGATGTAAACCGATCGTCGGCTCATCGAGTACGTAAAGGACGCCGCGCAGGTTCGAGCCGAGTTGCGCTGCTAAGCGAATCCGCTGCGATTCCCCACCGCTCAGTGTTTTCGCCGAGCGCCCAAGCGCGAGGTAGCCGAGCCCAACCTTTTCCATGAAACGTAATCGCTGCTGAATTTCAGGAACCAGACCGGCAGCGATCGTTTGATGCGTTCCCCGGAATTTCAATTTTTCAATCTTGCGTGCTGCTTCGCTGGCCGAAAGATTCGTGAACTGATCGATCGTATAGCCTTGGACACGC
>JBKPGQ010000150.1:0-1775 GCA_046729455.1 Verrucomicrobiota bacterium | reverse complement strand
GACGAACACTTCGTTCCCGCGATCGAAGCCGGAATGCGGGAGCAGCTGAAAGAGATCGAGCCGATCGCGAACAGTTCGGACAAGGCTACGTTTGATAACACCATCGTCGCGCTGGAACGCACCGGCCGTTTGCTCGACCGCGCACAGCGCACTTTTTCGAACCTTAACGCCTGCAACACCAATCCGACGCTGCAGAAGATCGACAAGGAAATGGCTCCGAAACTCGCCGCGCATCGCGACGAGATTTTTTTGAATCCGAAGTTGTTCGCGCGTGTCCAGGAGTTGTATTCCAATCGCGACAACCTCGGGCTCGATGCGGAGTCGGCGTATCTGCTGGAGCGTTACTACAAGGATTTCGTGCGCGCGGGCGCGAAGCTCTCCGATAGGGACAAGGAGAAGCTCAAGAAAATCAACGCTGAGCTGGCAACTTTGCAGACCCAATTCGAACAAAATGTTTTGAAGGAAAAGAACGCATCCTCGGTCGTCGTCGATCGCAAGGAAGATCTGCGCGGTCTTTCCGACAACCAGATGGCAGGCGTCACCGCCGCGGCAAAAGCGGAGCACAAGGAAGGCAAATTCGTCATTCAAATGCAGAACACGACCGGACAGCCCCTGCTTGGGTCGTTACAAAACCGGCAACTGCGCGAGCGCGTCATGCAAACTTCTCTCGCGCGCAATAGCCACGGTGGCGAGTTCGACGCGCGCAGCATCGTGATGCGAACAGTGCAATTGCGAGCGGAAAAAGCGAAGTTGCTCGGCTACACGAATTGGGCTGCGTATCAACTCGAAGACCAAACTGCCCACGATGTTCCTACCGTGAACAAGCTCTTAGGCGACCTCGCCCCGCCCGCCGTGGTAAACGCAAAACGCGAAGCAGCAGACATGCAGAAGATTGTCGACCAGGAAAAGGGCGGCTTCCGGATCGCGTCATGGGATTGGCCCTTTTATTCGGAGAAAGTTCGCAAGGCGCGTTACGCTTTCGACGAATCGGAGCTGCGGCCATACTACGAGCTCAATCACGTCATTCTCGACGGTGTATTCTTCGCCGCCGGAAAACTTTACGGTCTCTCCTTCAAGGAGCGTCATGACATTCCCGTTTATCAGCCGGACGTGCGCGTATTCGAAGTTTACGATCGCGACGGCAAACCGCTGGCATTGTTCCTCGGCGACTATTATGCGCGTCCATCAAAACGCGGCGGCGCATGGATGAACGCGTACGTGCAGCAAAGCGATCTGTTCGGGACCAAACCGGTCGTTGCCAATCATCTCAATATTCCGAAACCGCCGCCCGGCGAACCAACGCTGCTGACGCACGATGAAGTGCGCACTGCTTTCCATGAGTTCGGCCACGCGCTGCACGGAATGTTTTCGAACGTAAAATATCCACGCTTCAGCGGAACAAGCGTGCCGCGTGACTTCGTCGAGTATCCGTCGCAGGTAAACGAGATGTGGGCGACATGGCCGGAAGTGCTCAAGAATTATGCGAAACATTACAAGACGGGCGAACCGATTCCGCAGGCGTTGCTCGACAAGGTGATCGCTGCGGAAAAATTCAATCAAGGCGACAAAACGACCGAATACCTGTCGGCGTCACTTCTCGATCAGGCATGGCATCACCTGAATCCATCTGATGTTCCGCAAGACGCAGTCGCCTTTGAAGCGGAAGCGTTGCACAAGGCCGGTGTCGATTTTGCGCCGGTGCCCCCGCGTTACCGCAGCTTTTATTTGTCACATGCATTCGCTGGCGGTTACTCGGCCGGTTATTACTCCTATAT
>JBKPGQ010000149.1:0-4821 GCA_046729455.1 Verrucomicrobiota bacterium | reverse complement strand
TCACCGCATAGGGCCTCAAGAAATCGTGACCAACCACAATGGCATGTCTGCTGTTTGCTGAACGTTGACTTCTAGGAGGGCCAAGTTTCCGCTTTAAGCCTAACAAGAGGTTAGTAGGTGTATTCAAATTGCGATCACCGTTGGGCCGGCGAAGATGCCAACAGCCCGGCTAGGGCACCTGCTACTGCGGAGCCGAGTGCTATTAAAGTCTTCAGAATTGTAATCGAGTGGTAGCCCAACATGATTGCTCTAATCACTGCCGCCAAGACAACCAAACCAAACACAGAAACAACTATTCGGTAAACCCAGCGGTCAGTCTGCAACGCTGGCGGTAGTTCTCGGACAACTTGGTTTGCTAACTTTTCTAATGTTGGCACGGCGAACAGCGGCTATTTTTCCACCATCTGCCATACGCCATTCCAATCTTTGCCGGGAGGATCTCGGCGCAAAACTTGAACGCGCTCAACGAAGACACGTGACGGACCGTCGTTCGGACGAATTTGGAGACATTCACGGAAGGTCGCCTCAGCCAACTCCCACTCCTGGGCAAGGTACGCGCGCTGAGCTTGCTCATAGCGTTCCCGCAAGCGTGCCAATTCTTCTGATAATTGCCCGGCGGCAGCCATCAATTCAAAGACCCGCGTGGTTTCTGTCTTGCCTTTGACCGAGATGGTGTCGATCTCCCGGGTCTCGAAATGCGAGCCGATTACCTGAGCGGTAGTTTCGCCAACCAGAATTTGCGTGCCATAGACACGGTTCGTCCTTTCGAGTCGCGCGGCGAGGTTCGCAGTATCGCCAATTACTGTGTAGCTGCGGCTGTTATCCGAACCGATGTTGCCCACTACGACTTCGCCGGTGCAAATGCCAATGCACAGGTCAATGGCGGGCAAGTCTCGGCGCAACCCTGTGATATCCGGCAGTTCCCGACGCAGAGTGTCGAGCGCAACCAGTTGCGCTAGTGCGGAGCGACACGCCAGCACCGCGTGTTCCTCCGGCTTGACGAAGGGAGGTCCCCAGAACGCCATGACTGAATCGCCGACAAATTTGTCCACGACGCCGTGATGCTCCTGAACCGCCAGGGCTTGCAAACCAAAGTGCCGGTTGAGCAGCGTCACCATAAGTAAAGGAGTCAACCGTTCCGACAAGCCCGTGAACCCGACCAGGTCCGCGAACAGCACGGTCATATCGCGCCGACCGCTGGCCATTGCTTCCGCCCCAGGTTGCGCAAGCACGTGCTCCAATATTCGCGGGTCGATATACTTGCCAAAGGTCTGCTTCATACGCTCCTTGGAGCGCAATTCTTTTACGAAAAAATTAAAGGAATCGGTCAGTCGCCCCACCTCATCAGTAGAACCAACCGGCAATTGTATGTTGAGATTGCCCTGCTGAACATCGCGCATAGCACTGGCCAATGACCGCACCGGTCTGCTCAGCCGGTTCGTGATAAGGGCCGCCACGGCCATGCCTAGTAACACCGTGGATGTTGTCGCAGCAATCGTTAGCCAGAATACAGTCCGTTCGCGTTGCTCAGTTGCCTTGGCAGCAGAGTGACTCCACGCTGCCATTTTCGAATTCACCGACTCGCGTTGATTTTGCACGGTGCGCTGGAGGTCGTTAAGCAGGTTTAACTGCTGATTGGCCTTGTCATGTTGACCGGCGCGTTGCATGTCGAGCACCTCGCGCTGACGATTGTTGATGATCTGATAGGCCGGTTCAATTTGATCCAGGAGCGTTTCTACCTCGGCAAGGGTCTGACTGCCGGTTGCGTTCTTCGGATAGGCGCCAATGCTGCGCCGGGCAGCGGAAAATTCGTCTGTAAGTTTGCGACTAAAAAGCGCGTAGTTCTCGGTCGCCTCGGCCACAATTTCGGGATTTGGCTGAGCAGCGTTCAAGGCGCCGAACCAACGTTCAAAGGCAAGGCGCCGTCGAAGCCCGAACTCATGCAGCCGTGCCACAGACTGGGTCAGGGGCACATCAAAATTTGCGACGACCGTGAGATCCTGCTTGGTGCGCGTAACCTCAAACAGCAAAAAACCGGCGAGCCCAATGGTGAGCAGTAACAAGATTATGGCGAGCCCGAAAATCTTTGCTGCTATGGTTTGCCGGAACGGCATAGGAGTTTCACAAGAATCTCATGAGCACATACTCAGGGGCAAGCCGAAGTGTCGATCGCCATGATGCCCGCCCGTTGGGTGCACACCAGAGCAATCAGAAAACGTTCGGAACCGAAATTCGTTTTCACCGGTCAATTAACAAGCTTAGAGTCTTGTGAGGTTGACGCCGATGTGGCGAAATGGCAGACGCAACGGACTTAAAATCCGTTGGGCCGTAAAAGGCCCGTGCCGGTTCGAGTCCGGCCATCGGCATTCTCCTCCTGGAAACGTGAATCGCTAAATCATTGAACCGTTACATCGGAAGACGATTCACGATTCACGAATTACCAATAACGATTTAGAAATGGAGCGCCCGCTTTTTATTCCGATTATTTTGGGAACCGCTCGTCGTGGGAGGCAAAGCGAGAACGTCGCACGCTTTGTTTTCGAGCAAACAAAGAAACGTGCGGACATGGAGACCGAGCTGATCGACGTGTGCAAGCTTCCCATGAAACTGGACGACGCAGGCGAGCAAATGAAAGATCCAAAATTCTCAGCGACCGTCGAGCGTTGCGATGGACTTATCATAGTCACTCCGGAATACAACCATGGTTATCCCGGCCTGCTGAAGCACGCCCTCGATATGAATCTCGAGGAATACATTCACAAAGCCGTCGGGATCTGCGGTGTCTCCGCGGGTGCGTTTGGCGGCGCGCGCGTGATCGAGGGGTTACTGCCAGTCATGCGTGAGCTTGGGCTGGTAACAATTTTTTGGGATGTGAATTTTGGAAGCGTGGAAAAGCTTTTCGATGAACAGGGAAATTTGCTCGATCAAAGTTATGTGCGACGCGTGGACAAATTCCTGAATGAATTGATCTGGATGGCGCGCGTTCTTCGCTACGGACGCGAAAATATTCCGGAAGTTAAGACGGAGTAGTGGAGTGGTGGTGTAATGCCGAAGGACGCACTAGCCGAGCGAAAGCAACACCTTGGCATTCGCGATGTCGACATTGAGGAAACCTTTGCCCGATCGAGCGGGCCAGGTGGCCAAAACGTAAATAAAGTTGCAACCTCTGTAACGCTGCGTCACAGGCCGAGCGGCATCAGCGTGACTGTGCAGGATTCGCGTTCTCAAGCGGTGAACCGCAAGCTGGCGCGGGAACGACTACTGGATGCGATCGAGAGCGCTCGAGAAGAACAGCGTGTGGCTGCAATCGCGAAGCGGGAAAAAGAGCGGCGAAGAAAATCGCCGCGACCAGCTGCGCTGAAACGAAGAATTCTGGAATCAAAACGCAAGCGCGGCGAACTGAAGAAACAGCGCACGAAGGTCGAAATTTAAGAAGAATTCTTTGCCCTAAATACGTCTGGCGACGCGACCTGCGACGAATCGTTTTTTGAAGAAACAATTCACGTTATGAAAAGAGCAATCATACTTGGTTCTGCGCTTTCGGTGTTCACCCTGATGTTGGTGTCTTGCGCCAGTGAACCCGAAGCGACCACAACCACAACGCGCCAGACCACAATCTCAACGGCACCACCGCCACCCACGTCGCAAACGACGACAACCACGCATACGACCGGTTATTAATTTGCCGGAGCTTCGATTCGTGTTGGTGCCGAAGGCGCGGTGATCAATCTTGAGCCTGGAGCGGTGCCCCAGGATCCGTAAAGCCAAACAAACCAAGTGCTGAAGGCGCTTCTCACCGTCGGGCGCCCTGGTGACTAGCGCTTTCAGCGCTTGTTGGTGGCTCACCATATGAAGTAGCGCCTGTAGCGCTTAAGGCGCCCTCGGACGTCTCGAGACCGCCGGCGAGGGCAAACCGCCGCAGACTGCTGCCTACAACGCTCACGAAATCGCGCTACGATTTCTCCGCCGGCGCTCCTGCGGTCTGCGCTTCTTCTTCTGCTGCCTGGCTGACTACGGGCGCAATCGCCTGAAGCTTTTCGCCGTTGCGGAGATCCATCAATTTTACGCCCATCGTGTTTCGGCCAGTTTCGCGAATTTCTTTGACTCGTGTACGCACCATCTGGCCTTTGTTGGTGATGAGCATGATTTCGTCGGTCTCGCGGACGGTAAGCGCGCCAACGACGTCTCCGGTTTTTTCACCGGTTTTCATGGTAATGATGCCTTTGCCGCCGCGGGATTGCCGGCGGTAATCATCGAACGGCGTACGCTTGCCGATTCCATTTTCGCCGGCCACGAGCAGCATGGCGTCTGGATCAACAATGGCGATGGCCACTACGTGATCGCCCTTCTCGGGACGAATGCCCCAAACGCCGACCGTGTTGCGGCCCTGATCGCGCAGTTGTTCTTCGTGAAATCGCAAGCTCATTCCATCCTTGGTGATGAGCACGATCTCGTTATTGCCATTCGTTAGCTTTGCATCAATCAACCGATCGCCCTCCTCGATTTGGATAGCGATGATGCCGCCTTTACGAACGTTGCGGTAATCGGAGAGATTCGATTTTTTAACGATGCCGGATTGCGTGGCGAAAACGATGTGCAGGTTTTCGTCCCAGGTTTGATCGACAGCGTTTGGTCCCGTGCCGGATTTTTTGGATTGGATGCGGATCGTCGCGGCGATTTTTTCATCGGGCTTCAACTCGAGAATATTCGCGATCGAGCGCCCCTTGGCGGCGCGGCCCATCTCGGGAATCTCGTAAACCTTTTCCACGTACGCGCGTCCCGCCGCGGTAAAGAACATCAAGTAATCGTGCGTGGTTGCGG
>JBKPGQ010000148.1:0-7324 GCA_046729455.1 Verrucomicrobiota bacterium | reverse complement strand
AAAGATGTGTCTGGTGTTTTGATTCCCGGCGGTTTTGGCCTTCGCGGCGTTGAAGGAAAAATCAAGGCTGCGCGCTTCGCACGAGAGCACAAGATTCCATATCTCGGGCTTTGCCTCGGGATGCAGGTCGCAACGATCGAGCTTGCGCGAAACGCCTGCGGTATCAAGGACGCCAACAGCACCGAGTTCGACAAAAACACAAAGGAACCGGTGATCTCGTTGCTGGAAGAACAGCGAGGGATCAAGAACATGGGCGCTAGCATGCGCCTGGGCACATGGCCGACCAAAATCGCCAAAGGCACACTCGCCGAAAAAATCTACGGGAGTACAGAAGTGATGGAGCGACACCGCCACCGATACGAGTTTAACATGAAATATCGCGACCAGATGAATGCAAAAGGCTTCGTCATTGCTGGCACATCACCGGATGGAACATTGGCCGAGCTGATCGAGCTTCGTGATCATCCCTATTTTGTCGGGTGTCAATATCACCCGGAATTCCAAAGCAAGCCGAACAAACCGCATCCACTTTTCAAAGGATTCATCCATGCGTGTCTCGAATATCAGAGTCGTGCGACGCCCGCTCCAAGCGATCGAGAATCGCCGCGCCGAGTCCCTGAGGAGGAACTCGTTCTGCAACGATAACGTCGAGCTCCAGATCGTCGAGCTCCCGTAGACAACGAAACAAATTCGCAGCAGCTTCGCGTAAATCTTGACTCTGACTTAAAATTCGAACGGCTGCGAACCGTTCTTCTGGGATCGCCGCGTGCCACGCCAGTAATCCGACACGGTTGTCACTACCCAGGAGGGCCGATTCAGCCTTGTCGATTAAGCGAAGTGGAGTTTTCGGCGCGTAGTGCGATGGCAACTGGCCGGGTACAGAAACACTCTTCCGCGGGCTAACGATGTCGATTTTGGCAAACTCAGCGAGTTGTTCCGCAGTGATTGGCCCGCGCCGCAGGATGTCAATCTTGTTCTCGTGGACAGCGATGATGGTCGATTCGATGCCGTGTGCAGTCGGTCCAGCGTCAATGATCAGCGGGATGCGTCCACTCAGTTCATCAAAAACGTGCTCAGCGGTCGTCGGACTAATTCGGCCAAACCGATTTGCGCTTGGCGCGGCGACCGGTTTCCCGAATGCGGAAACGATTTCAGCAAAAACTGGGTGTGAACTCATTCGCACAGCGACTGTGTCGAGCCCGGCGGTGACGATTTCTGGAATAATCGGTTGTCGAGCCAGGACGAGCGTGAGTGGCCCGGGCCAGAATTGCGCGATCAGTCTCTCGATCTGTGCGCGAGAGCGATTATCGATCTTCGCCACGCGCTCCAGCCATTGTTTGTCAGGCAGATGAACAATCAACGGATCGAAACGCGGGCGCTCTTTCGCTTCGAAAACTTTTACGACTGCAATAGGACTGAGTGCATCGGCTGCGAGCCCGTACACGGTTTCAGTTGGAAGTGCGACTACTTCGCCTTTGCCAAGCAATTCAAGCGCGCGCGCTTTGGCGGCAGTCTGGCTGCTACGCCGTAGCGTCGCCGCTACAGTTTCGGTTCTCACCTCGGCAGCTTGGCCGACAGGACCATTTCGGATTGTTTCTTGCGAAACGCTTCCAATTTTTTCTGAATCGCGTCGTCAGAAGTTGCTAGAATGGCGGCTGCAAGGAGCGCGGCGTTTTTTGCACCGGCTTCGCCGATGGCCAGCGTCCCCACGGGAATACCGCCGGGCATTTGCGCCGTTGAAAGAAGGGAATCGAGTCCCTGCAACTTCGACTGAATTGGCACTCCTAAAACCGGGAGCCAGGTATGCGCCGCAATCACTCCAGCCAAATGTGCCGCCCCGCCTGCGCCAGCGATGACGACGCGCAGCCCGCGCGCCGCTCCATTCCGCGCGAATTCAGCAGTAGCGTCCGGCGTTCGATGCGCGGAGAGAACGTGCGCCTCGTTAGGCACGCCCAGCTCATCGAGCGTTTCGACGGCATGGCGCATCGTTTCCCAATCCGATTTGCTGCCCATGATCACGGCAACTAATGGCTTCAACTCAGGCATGTGCGAATTGTAGGGCGTTTCTGTGAAACGCCAAGCCCAGCTTGGCACTGCGCCAAACGCTTGAGGACTCTATAATGGTTTGATTAACACCGTGCTCAGTACGGGGGCCAATGTACACCGCAGTCGTCGAAACCGTTTGAACGGCTTCTTTGCGTCTGATACGCAACACACCTAGCTGAAGCCAGGTGTTAATGAGATATTGCGACGATGGGTCGCCACAGCCAGTCAATTGTTCTGGTCGGCATGACGGGCGCGGGCAAATCCGCGGTTGGGCGCTGTTTGCAGCGGCGGACTGGTTTTTCACGATGTGATACCGACGAAATCGTCACATCAAAATTCGAAATGCCGATCTCAGAAATTTTTTCGAAACATGGTGAAAACAAATTCCGTGAAGCCGAAACGGAGGCGCTGCAGGCGCTACCCACCAGCGAGCCCCTAGTTATCGTGACCGGCGGTGGAATTGTATTACGAGAAGAGAACCTCGACCTTTTGAAACGACTTGGCACAGTAGTGTGGCTGGAGGCGGGCGAAGCAACGCTTTTCAAACGGGCTTCGCGAGCTGGCAATCGACCGTTGCTGCACCGCAAAAAACCGAGAAAAGCGTTCACCAATATGTTACGGGCACGCCTGCCACTTTATGCAAAGATTGCTGATATCCGCGTCGATACATCGGTGCTTACAGATGAAGAAGTCGCGATAGCAATTTTGAGTAAGTTTAGCAGGTATTATCGCAGGTCAGTGCCGGCAGCGACGATGCCAGCTAAAGCGTGATGACTGAAACAATTGTGCAGAGAATTGATCGCAAAACTTCGCGGACGAAATTGAAGCAACGGCTGGTCGCATTTGCGCGGGAAGTTGGTTTTGACTCCTGCCGCATCGCAGCCTGCAGTTTCGCGCCACACGCAGACGAATTCCGAAATTGGCTGGATGAAGGCGGACACGGTGAAATGAGTTACATGGAGCGGGCGGAAGAAAAGCGCTGTGATCCGCAGAAGATTTTACCGGACGCGCGCTCAATCGTTGTACTTGCGATGAATTATTTCCAGGGAGGCACCCAAGCAGGCGACACGCCTGCCGCTGCAGGCAAAATCGCGCGCTATGCTTGGGGCGACGACTATCACGATCTGATCGAGAGCAAGCTCGACAAGATCGACGAGTTTCTTCGCGAGTTCGGCGGGCAACAGAAATGTTACGTCGATACCGGACCAGTTTTGGAACGCGATCACGCGGCGCAGGCCGGCATTGGCTGGCACGGCAAAAGCACGATGCTGATCGACGAACGACTCGGGACCTGGTTTTTTCTCGCAGAGGTTTTGACGACTCTCGAACTGCCGTCGGATGAGCCTGTGTCAGATCGCTGCGGAACGTGCGAGCGCTGTATCAAAGCCTGTCCTACCGGCGCAATCACGGCCCCACATCGTCTGGATGCGCGTCGCTGCATTTCTTATCTGACAATCGAACTTAAAGGTTCCATCCCGCTGGAGCTTCGACCACTTATCGGAGACAGAATTTTTGGTTGCGACGATTGCCTTGATGCCTGCCCGTGGAATCGCTTTGCAAGAGTATCGCGCGAAGCCGCGTTCTCTGCCCGCCCGTCAACCGTGGGCATGCCGCTGCGCGGTTTTCTCAGTTTGAGCGATGGTGAGTTCCGCGGGCTTTTTAGAAATTCGCCGATCAAACGAATCAAACGGCGCGGCTTCTTGCGGAATGTCTGCGTGGCACTCGGCAATGTTGGAGATCCGTCCGATTTGGCCGCGCTTGAGCGCGCTACAACCGATCCCGAGGCGTTAATAGCAGAGCACGCGAAATGGGCGATTCACCAAATTCGGTGTCGACACGGGATCAGTCCCTCCCATTGGCGAACAAGACCGATCTCATCCAGTGGTGCGGCAATTAATTGAATCCGAAGCCGTTCCTCTACGCATCGTAGAATTGTATGAACGGGATTTCGTTTGCAAGAGTCAAACAAGCGACTAATTCTGACGCCTTCACCCCGAGAACCGCTCCTCCGATGCACCAAGCCGTAAGCACACCTGCGCCTGCGCCTTTGACGGCGAAGCAGCGTCGTGCCCGGCGCAAAAAGCAAATTATTTACGGATCGATCGCCCTGGTCGTGCTCTGGATCATCGCGTCAGTCATCTGGGGCAAGCGAGAGAAGCCGATTCCGGTCGTAACGGAGACCGCGATTCGCAAGACCATCGTGCAAACGGTTTCGGCAACCGGGAAAATACAGCCTGAGGTTGAAGTCAAGATTTCGCCCGAAGTTGCCGGCGAAATCATTGAATTGCCCGTCGACGATGGGATGCGGGTCAAAAAGGGCGACCTGCTGGTGAAAATTAAACCCGACTCCTACAAGGCGCTTCTCGAGCAACAAGAGGCAGCGATCAGCGCAGCAAAAGCCACCAATCTTCAGCAAAAAGCCACCATGATGAAGACCGAACACGACTTCAAGCGCGCCGAAGACCTGTTCAAGCAAAAGTTGATTTCGGAACAGGAATACAATGCCGCAGAAGCAGCTTACGACGTGGCAAAGAATACCTACGAGAGTTCGCTGCACGAAATCGAACGCGCCCAGGCTGGCTCGAGTCAGGCGCGCGATCAATTGTCGAAGACGACGATTTACTCGCCCATTGACGGGACGGTCACAATCCTCAACAGCAAATTGGGCGAACGTCTTGTAGCAACGGGGCAATTCGCTGGCACGGAGGTGATGCGCGTGGCTGACCTCGGCCACATGGAAGCGCGCGTCGATGTGAACGAGAACGACGTTGTAAATGTGAAGGTGGGCAACAAAGCCGCAATAAAAATCGACGCCTATGGCGAACGGAAATTCCACGGCACCGTTTACCAAATCGGTAACACTGGAAAGACAACCGGCGCTGGCACTCAGGAAGAGGTCACCAATTTTGAGGTGAAAATTCGTATCGAAGATCACGACGTGGAGCTGAAGCCTGCGCTCAGTTGTACCGCAGATATCCAAACGAACGAGGTCAAAGACGTCGTGGCCGTGCCGATGCAGGCTGTGACCATTCGCACCGGCGATAGCAATTTGAGTCCAGAAGAAATTGAAAAGAAAAAGCAGAAGGTCGCGCAGCGGGATAAAGGCGACAACAACGCGGAGTTCGTCAATGAGCGTGCGGAGAAAACGGCGCAGAAAGAAGAACGCGAAAAACTGGCCAAGGTCGTTTTTCTAAAAAATGGCAACAAGGCGCAGATGGCGAAAGTGACGACCGGCATTTCCGATGACACTTACACCGAAATCAAGAGTGGCATTCAGCCCGGCGATGAAGTGATCTCCGGAAGTTATAGCGCGATCAGCCGGAAGCTAAAACAGGGCGCCAAGGTGACCCTCGACAAAGAAGGAATGAAGTAGGCTGGACGCGCGACTGTCGACGTTACGATGGAAACTCGGAATTCAGTCAGACCGCTCGGCCCGGTCGTGATCGACATTGAGAATATTACCAAAGACTACATCATGGGCGAGGAAGTCGTGCGCGCCCTGCGCGGCGTGACGCTGCAGATACGCCGCAACGAATACATCGCCATCATGGGGCCAAGCGGCAGTGGTAAATCGACGCTCATGAACATGCTCGGTTGTCTCGATACCCCGACTTCCGGCCGCTATCAGTTCAACGGCAAGAACGTTGCCGAAATGGATGACGACGAGCTCGCTGCCGTTCGCAATCGCGAGATCGGCTTCGTGTTTCAAACATTCAACCTGCTGCCAAGATCGACATCCCTGCGTAACGTCGAGCTTCCGCTCATCTATGCGGGGATTGATCCCGAACGGCGTGAAGCACGCGCGACCCAGGTGCTGACAGATGTTGGCTTGGGCGATCGCATTCATCACAAACCGAATGAACTTTCTGGCGGTCAACGCCAGCGAGTCGCCATAGCCCGCGCACTCGTCAATGGACCATCGATTATTCTGGCCGATGAGCCGACTGGAAACCTTGATTCAAAAACCGGCGACGAAATCATGGAGTTACTCGAGAATTTATATCATCGCGGCAACACAATTATTCTCGTGACGCATGAACGAGACATCGCCGCGCATGCGCATCGTACCGTGCATTTGCGCGATGGACTCATCGAGATGGATCACGCTGGATTTATTGCAGAGCTCGATATGCCGGTTGTGGGATAAGCTCGCCATGAAACGTTTTCTCTACGAGCTGAGCGAAAGCTGGAAAATTGCGGCTGCGCAAATGCGCTCGAACCTGACGCGCTCAACCCTCACAGCGCTCGGCGTCATTATCGGCATTATCGCCGTGACATTGATGGGCACCGCCGTGAACGGCATATCCATAGGGTTCGATAAGAGCATGGCCGTGCTCGGCGACGACGTTCTCTACGTTACACAATGGCCGTGGAAGCCCGTGGACGACTGGTGGAACTACCGCGACCGCAAAAAATCAAAACCGAATACGCCGAGACCTTGAACCGGATGATCGCAGCGACCCCGAACTCGAATCTGGTAGTGGCAGTGCCGACGTCAAACTTCATGCGATCCGTTAAATATGGCGGGAACCAGGTGGACAACGTCTTCGTTCTTGGGACGACGTCGGATTTCATCGTGACATCGACAATTGATTGTACGACGGGACGGTTCTTCAACGAACTCGAATCGCGTGGCGGCGCCAATGTTGTGGTGATCGGCTATGACGTGGCCGACGCGCTTTTCCCAACTGAAAGCCCGATCGATAAATCAGTGCTGATCAACGGTCAATTGTTCAAAGTCATTGGCGTAAACACGCGACAAGGCACGTTTCTCGGTTTGTTCAGTTGGGACTCGATGGTCGCGATGCCGCTGGGGGCATTTAACAAGTATTTTTCGGCCAAGAGTGAATCGGATGTCCGTGTGAAAGTGAAAGACAAGACCAAGCTCGCCGATGCCAAGGACGAGCTCACTGGCTTGATGCGCCGTGTGCGTGGATTGCCACCGGAGAAGAAGGACGATTTCTCGATCAACGAGCAGCAGGCCTTCAAAAGCACGCTCGATCCAGTGAAAAACTCAATTGCGATCGCCGGGCTGTTTATCACCGGCTTATCGCTTTTCGTCGGCGCGATCGGGATCATGAACATCACGTTTGTTAGCGTAAAAGAACGCACGAAAGAAATCGGAACACGCAAAGCACTCGGCGCGCGGCGGCGAACGATCTTGTTGCAATTCCTGATCGAATCGACAGCGCTTTGTCTCCTCGGCGGATTTATCGGACTCGCGTTTGCTTATCTAATGTGCTTCGGCATCGGCAAAGCTTTTCCCTCTTTCCCGATT
>JBKPGQ010000147.1:0-4670 GCA_046729455.1 Verrucomicrobiota bacterium | reverse complement strand
GACGCCGATGACAAAGGAGACGAAATACAAAGCGAAGAACTTCATCGACGTGCCGGTTTATCGCGGGGCGGACGCCGCGGTCGCGCAACTGCAGCGCGCGATTGAAGGCGCAGGGCTTGGTGCGTCAACGGCCGCTTTACTTGGTGCGCTGGGCGCAATTCTTTGGGCGGTAAACGGCTGGTGGCTCGGACGACGTTATGATGCAGCCGCCAGAGAAGAGAAGACATGAGCCTAACATGATTCCGCCATACCCGTCACCTCGGCGACATCGCCGCGCCCAAAGCGGCGTGATCCTAAACATAATGGTGATGGGCGGCCGCGCCTAAGGCGTTGCGCATGTCGGATTCGGCGGCCCAACCGTTCCCAGTCTTACAGGATTCAATCGCCTTTCGCGTTGCGGACATGACTTCTTCCTCGATGGGATGCTGGCCGTCTCGAAACAAGCCTTTCGCCAGTTCGATAGCGTCGCCGGTTCTTTGTCTTTCCATCGCTGCTCCGATCAGAGGCCAAAGGGCGATCCAATCCATGCTGTATGGATCGGGCATGGCGTGCCAGAGTTTCAATGCCTCGTGGCCTAACGAGTCGCAGTCTTCAAGCCGAGCGCGTTTCCATGCAACCCAAGCAAGGTTCGCTTTTGCCATGGCGACGTACTCGGTCATTGCAAGTTTGGCCGCCAATGCGCCTGCGCGCTCAGCGAAAATCCGGGCTTGATCGACATCTCTCCTACGACGATGGGCCAGCGCAAGATAAGTTAACGAGCGGCATTCATATACTCGTTCGCCGACGTGCTCCGCCAGTTCAAGCGCGGCGGACAAAGACGCGACCGCTCCCTCGCGATCGCAATGAAATGTCTGAATCAAACCGAGTGCGAATTGCACATAGCACCTTTCGCAAAGGTCCGGAATTTTTTCACTCGCGCGAGCGGCGCGACCGGCGAGCTCAATGCATTCGACGGTCGGCCGAAACCTGGATTCCATTAATAGGGCCAAGGCGAGTTGCTTGAGGAAACGGGTCTGCTGCGTTGGGCTGCCATTCTGGTCGATCAAAACGCTGCAGCGATCGGCAACTTGCCGTATTTCCGAAACCATTCCCTGCCAGTAAAACAGCTGCATTCGTTCGAGTTGGATCTGCAGTTTTTCCTCCCACCACGGAGGGTCTGGATTGGCTGCGCCTTCGTCCAAAATTCTCTCGGCATTGGCCAATGCTTCTTCGCTGGCGCCGAAGTGGCGCTGCACGCTGTGGCTAAGCCCGATTTTTCGGTAAAGCCGCGCGCCCCGGACGATGTCGATCTTGGAAAGAAAATCGAATCCACGCTGGAAAATGGCGCGCGCTCTTTCCTGTTCGCCCACCAATGCGAACAGATCACCGAGGTCCTCGTGTAAGTGGAATGCCTTTTGACGTTGTTCGGAAGCGTCGTTGGCTTGAAGCACATGTTCCGTCTCGCGAATTGCCGATTCGTAAAAACCGATCGCTTCCGTGTTCGCGAATGTCGCCTTGGCGCGCTCGGCAGCCCGGGCGAGATAATCAGCAGCGCGTCCGTGGTCTTCGGCGCGTTCGAAATGATATCCGAGCGTCGCGGCCAAATCGTCAAGCCGCTGAGGGAATAATTGCTCCAGCGCGCGGCCAGTGTCAGCGTGCAGTTGTTTCCGACGAGACAGAAGCAGCGATCGGTATGCTACTTCGTGGGTGATCACGTGCTTGAAAATGAACTCGTTTTCCCGAAGCGACACCGTTTCGGACGCCTGTTGCTCGCGGGACTGGATGAACTGGCGTCGCTTCAGGTCGTCGAGTGTGCGATCCAGGTCCGCGTCCACGCTTCCGTTGCCGGAGTCGAGTGCCCTGAGGACGGCGCGATTGAAGATGCGACCGATCACGGATGCTTTTTGCAGCGTCGCTTTTTGATCCGCCGACAATCGATCGATCCGCGCGGCGAGCACTTGTTCGAGCGTTTCCGGCACATCAAGCGCTTTGATCTCGCAAACCAATCTGGGTTTATCCTTGTCGAAAGTTATCGCGCCAGTGTCGAGCAATGACCGCAGCAGTTCTTCGATGAAAAATGGGTTGCCTTCCGCGCGGTCGAAGATCAGGTCGCGTATTTCAATCGGTAGATTGTCGACGTTGAGTAGCGCTTCCACGAGTGCGCTGCTGTCATTCGCGCTCAAGGGCCGCAGTTGGATCGATCGACAATGTTCCGGATAGCGCCCTGACAAGTCCGCGAGAACCTTTGCCGCCGGATTTTCTTCGAGTCGCGCCGCCGTCATCAGCAGTAACGGAACTTCAGAAATCAGCGGCGCGATTTCCGACAGGGCGCGCAACGATGATGGATCGCACCAATGCAAATCTTCCCACACCAGCAGCAGTGGTTGGCGCGCCGCCCGCGCGCGAACGTAGCTCCGAAGCGATTCGAGGATGCGCGCCTGCAACGCTTCACCCGTCAAAAATCTTACCCGCTCCTGCGTCGCGCCGTCCAATGGCAACTCGAGTACTGTCGCCAGATACGGATAGAAATCGCCCAGCCGGTCGCCAAAACATACGCGCACGTCCGACTCCAACCTGGCCGCCACATCCGGGCTCGAATCGTCTGGCTTGAGTTGCAGCAGGCTAAACAAGATTTCGCGCACCAGCCAGTAGTTGCGTCCGGTCGTGTAAGAGAGCGCTCGGCCTTCCACCCAATTGGCGCCATTCGGCAAAAGCGCGCGTGTTTCCATGATCAATCGGCTCTTGCCCAGGCCGGCTTCGCCCAAGATCGAGAACATGCACCCGCGGCCGCGCATTAGATTTGCGAGAGCCAAACGGATCTGATTGAGCTCCACGTCGCGACCCGTGAGTGGTGCGCGCAGACCTTCAATTCGGCGTGGCCGAACGCGCTCCGATTTAGCGCCCAGCAACCGCCGCACCTCGACTGGCGCTTCCCTGCCTTCGAGCAAAAGCGGCGGCACCGGTTCGAAATCGAATAGCGTTTTCGTCGCGTGATACGTGTTTGCGCCCACGAAGGCTTCACCGGTCTTCGATGCCGCTTCTAGTCGCGCGGCAAGGTTGACGGCGTCACCCATCACGGAATAGTCGCGGCGATTTTTCGCGCCTATGCTGCCGGCCACCACGCGTCCGGTGTTTACGCCGATGTGCATGCCGAGCTGCGTGTTGTGCGCGCGGTTGAATACGTTGATCGCCTCAAACATCTCAAGCGCGACCCATAACGCGCGCTCCGGATCGTCCTCGTGAGCGATGGGTGCGCCAAACAGCGCCATGATTTCGTCGCCGATGAACTTGTCAATCGTGCCCCCGTACTTTTGGACAATCGGCACCAGGCGATCGAAGCAGGAGTTGATGAGCCGGCGCACTTCTTCGGGATCGAGCTTCTCGCTCAAAGCGGTAAACCCAGCGATATCGGCAAATAAAATTGTGACCAGCTTCCGCTCATCGAGCGTCGCGCCTTTGTCGGCATCGGGTCGGAGTTGGGAAAGTTGCTCGCGGAGCGCCGCAATTGCAGAATCGACCACCGCGTCGCCAAGTGTCGAGCGTTGCGCTTCCAACGCCGCGATCGATTCCTTGATCTTGTCTGCCTTGGCTTCAGACATGGCGCTCTCGAGATATGTAGGACCTCTCGCGTTACCGGGCCCGGGCGCGATCTTACGACAACCTGACAACGCAAGCGAGCTGTTCTTGGCTTGGCGAGTTCAAGCACTTGCGCTCTCCAGATTGCAGAGCGAATTAACTGAACAACAATCAAAGGAGGAAAAGCAATGGCAACACGAACTGGATCGGCTGTTTGGGAAGGCACACTGAAGCAAGGCAAGGGAACAATGAAACTGGGAAGTGGGGCGTTCGAAGGTCCCTACTCGTTCTCATCGCGTTTCGAAGAAGGAAAAGGGACAAACCCTGAGGAACTAATCGGCGCGGCTGAGGCCGGTTGTTACACGATGGCTCTTTCGGCAAACTTGGAGAAAGCGGGGCATCCCGCAAAACGGGTTAGCACCATTGCGACGGTAAAACTCGAGATGGTTGGTGGCGGACCAAAGATCACCACCATCGACTTAAAGACTGAAGCCGAAGTCCCGGGTATCGATGAAGCAAAATTCCGTGAACAAGCCGAGCTAACGAAAAAGACCTGCCCGGTCTCCGTCGCGCTTTCCGGGACCCAGATCAATCTCGAGGCTAAGCTGCTGTAGTTGCCGACGGCTGTCGGCGCGCTGGCGTTATTTTTCCGAATCCAAAATTCGTTGCGGCCGCATCACAACATTGATGCTGCCGAAAACAGGGTTTTGCGTCTCGTTGATCATTGGTGCAGTCGCGGTTCACCCTGCGGAAAACCCGCATGCGAGCGATCTGCCTAACGAAAGCGAGATTCGCAATATGCTTGCGGAGCGAATCGAGGCGCGCTTGGCGGCGAGCGAGGAGGTGTCGGAATCGTTGTCGGCGTAATCGCGCCGGAAGGTCGGCATATCATTTCGGCAGGCCGACGCAGTTCGGACCATTCGCGCGCTCCCAATGGCGATACCGTTTTTGAAATCGGCTCGGTGACAAAGGCGTTCACCGCATTGTTGCTTGCCGATATGGCGGCGAAGAAGGAAGTGACGTTGAACGATCCAGTCGCAAAATATTTGCCAGCCGGGTTCAACGTTCCGGAGCGCAACGAAAGAAGAATTTCGTTTTTGGATCTGGCTACACAC
>JBKPGQ010000146.1:0-1851 GCA_046729455.1 Verrucomicrobiota bacterium | reverse complement strand
CAGGTGTTTTTCCAGTTGAGCCAGAGAAGTAACCCGGTTCTTGAGCTGCCATTTGCAATCGTTCCAGAGTTCCTGAGCTGTCTCTGGCCAATACCCTGGCGCGTGTGAGATGAACTCTTTTCCGTCCCCTTTTTCTTGGGTGATCATTTTCAATTGTGGACGAAAAAGTTAAGAGCCTTAAATATCGTGTCAATGCAGGCACTTAGTCGTGCGCTACGCACTCGTTAGTCCTCATCCGATTGGGTGAGGCTACGGGTCTTCGCGGTCAGTCCAGACACCGCGCGCGTGATCGGTCGGCAGGTCCCACTGACCGCGTTTGTGGAACTTCGAATCTGCAATTGATGGTTGCGACAAGTTAATTTCACAAGCACACGCGATTTTTTCAAAACTCACCGTGGCTAAAACGGATTTTGAATCAGCCTGAGGACTTTCCCGTTGGGTTCTTCCGCATTTCGAGTCTTTTGGCTGGACTTGGCGTGGCACAGCGTCGTACATCTGGGGAATCGCCTACAAACTGATTAGGCAAATTCCTACGACGATGGATAAGCGTACTCCTAGCCATCCTCAACAAGTTGTGACGGCGGTCCGCAACGGAATCGCCTCGCGACGGCCGCGTGTAGTTGTCGCCGACGACAGCACACTCGCAAGAGAAGGAATGGCTGCGATCATTTTCCGGGACTTGAGGTACTCGGTGTGCGGAATGGCGAAAGATGAACAAACCACGAGTGAGCTGCTGCAACAGCATAAGCCCGATCTTCTGTTGATTGAACCGTTTCTTGGCAATCGCGACGGAATATTTCTCCTCAAAGAACTCGCGGCGCGTTTCCCTCGGACTCGGATTCTCGCTGCGTCAAGACAGTCTGAAGAGATTTATGCAGAACGCGCGCTGCGAGCCGGAGCATCAGGCTATTGGATAAAGACCGGGACCCGGGAAGAGCTGATCCATGCCATTAATACTGTTCTCGCAGGTGAACTTTATGTTAGTCGGCGGATCGCATTGCGCCTCATTCACGAGATGCTGGACCACTCGAAACCACATCGCGACGCTCCTAACCTGACTGACCGCGAGCTGCATGTCTTTACCCTGAGCGGCGCCGGGCTCGGGACCAGCCGGATCGCGCGAGAACTCGGGATTAGCCCTAAAACGGTGGAAAGCTATCACGAACACATCAAGCTCAAGTTGGGATACCGCGACGCTGACGCGCTTCACCGTGGCGCCCGAGAGTGGTTCGACCTCACCCGCCATAAATAGATCGGGGAAAACCCGGTTACGGCTCTCGGGGGATCACGGCCTCAAAATATCAGGGAAAACCCCGATAGACGAATCGACCCGTCCCTCCCTACTCTCGGCCAGACCCAGTCTTACGTGGGGCACAGCTTGTAACTTACGTAAGACTTAACCTAACAAAAGGAGAAACCCATGATCAGAATCGGACTTTGCAAGTTCGGATTCCTGCGCATGATTCTTACAGCCTGCGTCGGAATCCCTCTCACTATCGCGTCGAACGCATTTGCGCAGAACCTCCAGCCGCTGCCGACGCTCATTGGTGCTGCCCCCACGCCGCCCGCTGCGGAAGCCGAGCGCGTCATCGTAACGGGTTCGAACATTCCGACGGCAGAAGCAGTCGGACCGAACCCTGTTGATATCTACAACCGCGAGAACATGAACGAATCAGGTAGGATTACCACCGAGCAATTTCTCCTCAGCCTGCCGGTCGTGAACGCGAACGTCGTTCCGATTTCGAATAACGAAAACGGCTCCAACACCGCTGTGGGTGCGGCGACAGTTGCGCTCCACGGTTTCGATGCCAGGGCCACTCTCATCCTTCTCGACGGACGCCGAGTCGCTCC
>JBKPGQ010000145.1:0-10985 GCA_046729455.1 Verrucomicrobiota bacterium | reverse complement strand
TGGTTCGGTTGCATATCAAGGGCAGCGGTGATCGCTTGAAAAACTCCGAGCTGATAGGTTATGGCGTCGAATACTTCCTGATTACTGACCTTTAATTCTTTGCGGCCGAAATTCTCGCGATCGAAAAAACTTGGATGGGCTCCGACACCGACTCCGTGCTTCTTAGCCGCAGAAACTGCAGCATGCATGGTATCAGAATCGCCGGCGTGAAAACCGGTTGCGATATTCGCCGAGCTGATGAGCCCGAACAGTTCCTCATCGTGGCCTGCTCCTTCGCCGAGGTCGGCGTTTAGATCGACAGATAATTTCATGAGCCTTGGAGACTGATACCAACACGGAAGCGCTCGAATTCACGTTCGCGTTCCATCAAAAGCCGGTGCGCATCGGCCAGCGAAACTTTGGAAAAACGGACGTGATCGCCGGCGCGAAGTTGTGCCGCAAGGCCAAGATCAACAGCGATCACATGCGCTATTTTCGGATAACCGCCAATGGTTTGGCAATCTCCCAAAAGTAAAATCGGTTTTCCGCTCGGTGGAACCTGGATCGTACCTGGAGCTACTGCTTCAGAGACTAGATCGACCCTGTCTTTCCGGTTCAGTTCTGGACCTTCAAGGCGCACGCCCATGCGATCGGAATCGGATGAAACAGTGAATGCTTCGCTCGTGAAGTGTTGAAGCGATGAAGCGTTAAAGCGGTTCCAGTCCATCCCGCGGACAAAACGCAAAATGGGTTCGCGCTTTGCCGGACTCACCCAATCGTGTGGCGCCGTCCAGGAGGAAATACCTGTAGTCGGGGTCGGCGACCCCGGTCGCGCGCCAAGCGGAAGAACATCACCATCGCGCAATGAGCGACCTTTAAATCCCCCAAAATTGGCTCGCAAGTCAGTCGAACGACTGCTGAGAACAGGCTCAACATAAATCCCGCCGGAAATTGATAGCCAGGATCGACAACCAACTTTGGGCGCACCGAATTTCAATTTCTCGCCTGCCCTAACTAAACCAGCGTGACCAGCCGGCAATGGCGTTGATCCAATACGCACATCGAATTCGCCACCGCACCACGCGACGATTCGCTTCTCCTCAAAGCGCAACTGCAAACCACCGAGAGTAATCTCGAGTCCGGCCGCACCTTCATCGTTGCCGACCATTAGATTCGCCACACGCAACCCGAAGGAATCGAGCGCGCCGCCTGCGGAAACCCCAAACTCACGAAAACCTATGCGGCCAAGGTCCTGCACCGAGGTAAGAAAACCGGCTCGCATTACAATGGTTGTCATTCCGACCCAAGTGGAGGAATCCCGATGTGCGACCTTAAAGGTAATGCAGCGGGATCCCTCGACTGCGCTGCGCTTCGCTCGGGATCACAATGCTTCATTGAGTTAGTGCTTCAAACTCTTCTCGCGTGATCACGCGAAAACGCACGCGATCCCCCGCTCGCAAAAGCGCGGGCGGATTTTTCTCGGGATCGAACAATCGCAATGGCGTGCGGCCGATCAGATTCCAGCCACCGGGAGAACGAAGCGGATAAATTCCCGTTTGTGCGCCACCAATCCCGACAGAACCAGGCGGGATTCCTTTTCGTGGTACGTCCCGGCGCGGCGTAGCTAGTTTCTTGGGAAGACCAGTCAGAAATGGAAATCCGGGAACAAATCCTATGCAGGCGACGCGGTACTCAGCCGTGCTGTGAAGACAGATGACTTCTTTTGGCGAGACATTCGCGCATCGCACAACATCATCAATATCGAGTGCGAATTCCGGATCATAGCAGACTGGGATTTCGACTGTTTGTGATCGCGAGCGCGGTGTTTTGCCGGGGTCAGCGACCCCAGCTACAGCGGCACGAATGCGCATCGCCAACCAATCGAACACCTCGTGCGATGTTTCAGTCGCTTTGGCGACGGTAATCGGGTCGAAGAAAACTGCGATGCTTGTATAAGCCGGCGCCAGTTCAATAACGCCGGGAATGGCAGCGGTTCGAAGCTGCTGAAGTGCGCGGAGGACTACGTCCAGCGTTTCCTCAGGCGTGTCTTCGAATCGGTCGCGCACGCGCACGACTAGCGCGGAATCTCCGAGGGGAACAATTTCCATTGGTGCTATTCAGCCCGCTCCGCGCGCTTCGCCTCGATCTCGATGTTGATCGCGACTGTTTGGCTGATGCCGGAGACTGTCTCAGTCGCCGGAGCAAACATCAAATTGAAGTCGCGCCGGTTGATCGGATCGACCGTTACGGCCCAGCGTGTGCGGCTCGTTTCGTTGAGCGGCGTTAGCAGTTTCACATGAAGCGTGATCGGTTTGGTCACGCCGTGCATGGTGAGATCGCCGAGAATATCGCCGCTTTGCGCACCGGTTCGCTTTACGCTGCGGCTTTTGAACGTCATTTGGGGGAATTTTTCCACATTAAAGAATTCCGCGCTGCGCAGATGATCGTCTCGCTTCTTGATCCGTGTGTCTATGCTGCGCACGTCAGTCTGCGCCGTCACCGAGGAATTCTCCGGATGCTCGCGGTCGACGTCGATCTTGCCATTGAACTTCGTGAACTTTCCGTGAGTGGTGCCCAGGAATTGATGCACACTGAAACCGATCGTCGAGCCCGACGGATCGAACTTATACGTCTCGTTTGCCAATACGGCGGGACTCAGGCCAGCGATTAAGACTGCAGCGATAAGATTGCCTCGTTTCATTTGGAACTGTCCCGGTTTTTCGCTTCCGTCGCCAGCGTTTTCAAGAGCGGCGTACGAGAAAGCGGTAATCGGCCGAATAAATTTCCCAGTGCAAACGCCGGGTCGGCTTTTAATTTTTTCATATCGTGCACACCTGCGATGCGAGCGAGCTCGGTCTCGAAATGCGAAACTGCCCGCGCCGTCGGATCGTTTATATCGAGATAGCCGAAAGCCCGATGCAACAGCATAAACAACTCCGGTTCCCGATGATCTCGCTCTGTGCAAATCTCAATTAGCTCGACAAAATACGCCGCCGTCTGCGTCCGCAGATAATTACTGCGAATCCCTGCGAACGGATTTTTCAACACAACTTCGGTTAGCGTATGCAGATCCGATTTCCGACTCCGCACGATGGAAATTTCAGCTTCAAAAAACAAATCCAGTTTTCCCGCAAAGGGACTTTTAGGGCGGCGCGCGCCTTTGGCGACCGTTTGGATGCAACCGAACGATTCCGTACACCACGAAACGATCAGACTCGTGTCGCTGAACTTTCGTTTCCGAAGAAGGATCGCCTCTGTGCTTTCCATTCGAAGCTAAGTAATACACGAACGATTGAAGCGTTACAGTGCGCAAGCAGAGTCATCCTAAGCATAGCGAAGCGGAGTCGAAAGATCCCGTGGCATTACCATAGGGTACTACAACGGGATTCCTCGACTTCGCTCGGAATGAGTTCTGTTCTAACCTTGATTTTGCAGTTGGCTCTTTCATCAGCATGATGACTGATGCCGGGAAGAACTACTGAGACCGCGCGCGTACCAGAAGACGTCAGCGGACGGCTACGTCGCGTGCCCGTTGGCAGCGTGACCTGCCGCCATACGTTCCGCGCGCTACGGCATCGCAATTATCGGCTGTTTTTTTGGGGGCAACTCGTCTCGCTCGTTGGAACCTGGATGCAGCAAACCGCGATGAGCTGGTTTGTCTATCAAATTACGAATTCAAAGCTGCTGCTGGGTATCGTCGCTGCCATAGGATCCGCTCCGATGATGTTGTCCTCGATCTGGGGCGGCTCGCTCGCGGATCGTCATCCGAAGCGCTCGATTCTGCTCGCGACCCAGACGGCGCAAATGGTTTGCGCGTTCTTTCTCGCAGCTGGAGTTTGGGCGGGTTTCGCCACGCCGTCGTTCATTATTGTTATCGCTGCATTGAACGGCGTCGCCATGGGTTTCGATATGCCGGCGCGCCAAGCGTTCACAGTCGAAATGACAAGCCGTGAAGACCTGCTAAACGCAATCTCGCTAAACAGCTCGATCGTGAATGGCGCCCGTGTGGTCGGTCCATCGGTTGCTGGTTTACTGATCGGCTGGGTTGGTGTCGCAATGTGTTTTTTCCTGAATGGTCTCACGTTTGTTGCGGTGATTGCCGGTTTGCTGATGATGCGCTTACCCCTGTTTCAACGCCAGGGACATGTCGTCTCCGCCGGTAAACATGCCTGGAACGGCATCGTATATTCACTGAGACATCAGCGGGTGCGGACGATCCTGCTGCTCTTCCTCGCAGTGGGTGTCTTCGGGTGGTCATACGGTGTCTTGATGCCAGCTTTCGCGCGTGATGTGCTGGGTCGTGGCGCGAACGGTTACGGCATCCTGATGTCGGCGAGCGGGACGGGCGCTTTCATTGGAGCACTCGTCGTAGCAACTTATGGGCATCTGTTTACACCGCGACGACTGGCGCTCGGAGGCGTCTGGCTGTTTTCGATTGCGCTATTCGCTCTTTCATTGAGCCGGAATTTTTACATCGCGCTCGCATTTCTGCTCGTCGCCGGGTTTGGAATGCTTCTGTTTTTCTCTACATCCAACACCGTGCTACAAACGATTGTGCCCGACGAAATGCGTGGGCGCGTGATGGGGGTGTGGTCGCTTGTCTTCGGCACAATGATTCCATTAGGTAGTCTCGAAGCTGGAGCGGTCGCGCATTGGTTGAGCACATCGTTCGCGCTCGCATTCGGAGCGATTGTTTGCGCAGCGTCCGCGCTGGTTACGCTGCTTGTAATTCGGCGACGCGAAGCGGCAAACTCGAGATAATTTCAAGCGAGCTGCCCTAGTTGGCGCCAGGCGATCACTGCGATCACCGGTTGATGATGTGCAGTGCGCGTTTCTCCACATTTAGCGCGGCTTCTCTGACTGCTTCGCTCAAGGTAGGATGCGAATGGCAGGTACGGCCGATATCTTCGGAGCTGCCGCCAAATTCAATTACCGAAACGGCCTCCGCGATCAGTTCCGACGCGGCGTGATGCAAAATGTGTGCACCTAGAATGCGATCGGTTTTTGCGTCGGCAACAAATTTCACGATTCCTTCCACGTCATCGCTGCAAAGCGCGCGGCTGTTGGCGCGGAACGGAAATTTACCGATGTGCACATCGATTCCTTTTTCCTTGGCTTGGTCTTCGGTAAGACCAACGCCTGCCAGCTCTGGATTTGTGTAAATGATACCGGCAATGGCTTCGTAGTTCACGTGACCGGCTTTGCCCGCGATGATTTCCACACAGGCGATGCCTTCGTCTTCGGCTTTGTGTGCCAGCATTGGCCCCGCGATCACGTCGCCAATGGCGTAAATGCCTTCGACGTTTGTGCGGAAATGTTCGTCCACTTTGATGCGCTTCTTTTCGTCAAACTTCACACCGGCTTTTTCTGCGCCCAAGCCGTCTGAGAATGGGCGACGCCCCACGGATACCAGCACCTTATCGGCTTCGAATTTTAGTTCTTCCTTGTCTTTAGTCGCAATTACGGTCGCGCGACCGTTGTCGACCTTCACGCCGGTTACTTTTGCTTCCAGGTGGAACGTCATGCCCTGAGCGGTGAGCAAACGCTGAAGCAGGTTCGAGAGCTCAAGATCGAAACCGAGCGCGATGCGGGGGAGAAATTCCAATACCGTCACTTCCGAACCGAGCCGGTTCCAAACAGAGCCAAGCTCTAACCCTACAGCGCCTGCGCCTATTACGATGAGCTTCTTTGGAGCTTCGCTGAAAGTAAGCGCTTCAGTGCTGCTCACGACTGTCTTCCCGTCAAATTTCGCGAATGGCAGTTCCATCGGCGCGCTGCCGGTGGCAATGACGATATTTTTTGTCTCGATCTCCTGCGTCTCGCCCTTGGAGGATTTAATAGAAACTTTCCCAGGCGCCGTAATGGTGGCCATGCCTTCGAAGACGGTGACCTTGTTCGTCTTCATCAATGAGCGCACTCCGCCGTTAAATGTCTTCACAACCTTGTCCTTGCGTTGCTGCATCTTCGCCAGATCAACCTTGGCGCCGTTGATTACGATGCCGTGCTTGGCCGCTTCTTTTTTGACAAACATGAAATGATCGCTCGAGGTCAGGAGCGCTTTGCTCGGGATGCAACCGACGTTGAGGCAAGTGCCACCGAGTTCCTTGTCTTTTTCAACGAGGGCGGTTTTTAAGCCGAGCTGACCGGAACGGATCGCAGCAATGTAACCGCCCGGCCCGGAGCCGATGATAACAACATCAAATTTTTCCATACGTCATTTTGTCATTTCGACCGAGGTGCAGAAACCTCTCGCTGTAAAAAGGGAAAGAGCAAGAGATGTCTCGGCTCCGATCGGACGTGACAACCTGGTCAGTGGATGCAGCCCATGTAGATTTCGGTCTCAGCGACGTACGCCTTGGGTGCGAATTGCCTAAACTTCAGTACTTCCTTTTCCGCCTCTTCATGCGAGGCACAGATTGCCGCGAGAGCGATGTAATAGCCCTCTTGTAAATGCGGATATGCCTCTGATTTCTCCACGGAGATGTATCCGACGGGATTTGTCGCCGCGAGATCCAGCTCGTTGTAACGGCGCAGTAGGTATTCTCCGCAGTAAATTGGATCCTCGCAGTCATCGGGAAGAATAAGCCCCCGACGCGAATCCCAAATACGGCCGTTCATTGAAAACTGGAACCGGAGGCAGTGCTAACCTTTTCTGCTTCGCGCTTCGCAGAATTGAAGTCACGCTCTGCACAAAGAATGACGAGATACTTATCGTAGATTTGCGGAGAGATGTCAGCGTCAACTTCGCCGGCACCGGTTTGCGCCTGCAGGCGCACAGCGAAGACAACAAATATCAGCGCGAGAAGTTTGCTGGTGCACGACATTAATCTAAAAGTGGAGGGGCAGTTTCTTCGGATCCTCGATGCAGTCCTTTACTTTGATGAGAAAAGTGACGGCTTCTTTTCCGTCGATTGCGCGGTGATCGTAACTCAGGGCCAGATACATCATCGGACGGACTTCCACTTTTCCATCCACTGCAACGGGTCGCGGCATGATCTTGTGCATGCCCAGGATGCCGCTTTGTGGTGGATTTAGAATCGGCGTGGCAAAGAGCGACCCATAGACTCCGCCGTTTGTGATGGTGAACGTGCCGCCCTGCAGGTCTTCGATTTTTAGTTTGCCGTCGCGCGCCCTGCTGGCGTAATCGGCGATGTTGCGCTCCAAACCCGCAAAGCTTTTCTTGTCCGCATCGCGCACGACCGGAACCACGAGTCCACGTTCCGTGCCGACCGCCACGCCGATATCGTAGAAATTGTTTTGAATAAAATCCTCATCCTCGATGTGGCCATTCACTACCGGCACGGCTTTAAGCGCTTCCACGCATGCTTTAACAAAGAACGACATCAAACCCAGTTTGACGCCGTTCTTTTTCGTGAACTCCTCCTGTTTGTTCCGGCGCAATTCCAGGACTGCGCTCATGTCGCATTCGTTGAAGGTCGTCAGGATCGCCGCAGTGTGCTGCGCCATTACAAGTTGCTGCGCGATCTTGCGGCGCAGCGGCGACATTTTTTTACGGACGAACCGACCATTACCTGATGGTTCAACTTCGCGAGCTTCGATTTTTTCGTCGGCCTTACTGCGCTGTTGTGCCGCAGCCAATACATCTCCCTTCGTCAGGCGGCCTCCTTCGCCGGTGCCGCGGATTTTACCCGGCTCAAGCTTCTCTTCCTCCAGGATCCGCCGGACTGCAGGCGACAGAGCAGCTGTAGCCGCTGCCGTTGGCTGCGGCTTGCCGCGGTCGGCGCCCGCGGCTACAAGAGCTTTTTCTTCTGCAGTTTCTTTGTCTGGCTCGGGTTCTTTTTTCTTTTCTTCCGGCTCTTTCTTTTTCGGTTCCTCTTCCTTTTTTCCCGCAGCCGATCGTTTTGAATCGTCGATTGTGGCGACTACCTCGCCGATCTTCACCTCCTGGCCCTCGAGAACCTTCGTTTCGAGCACCCCTGCTTTTTCAGCAACAATTTCGGTAGAAACCTTGTCGGTCTCGAGCGTAAAGAGGGCTTCGCCTTCGTTCACGAACTCGCCGGACTTCTTGTGCCAGGCGGAAACGACACCACTGGTGATTGATTCACCAACAGCAGGAATTTTCACTTCAATGGCCATGCGTAAATGAGCGTCGCGGGCGAGATGCGTTTCGTCAATAGATATGGCGCATATGTGCCATCAGACGAATGCGACAGATGAGCCGAATGCGGCGACTCAAACCGCAAACGCGTCGGCGACCAAGCGGGATTGCTCGCGCTTATGGCGAGCCAGCGCGCCGACGGCGGGGCTGGCGCTGGCTTCGCGGCCTGCGTAGGCAATTTCGGTGCAAAAAATCGTGCGCAACCTCGGTTCGATGAAGGTCCACGCGCCCATGTTTTCCGGTTCTTCCTGGCACCAGACGTACTTCGCGTTCTTTGAAAATGGCTTGAGTATTTCGCGCAGCTTCTTTTCTGCGAGCGGATAAAGCTGCTCGATGCGGATAATCGCTGCATCCTCGATCTTGCGTTGGATTCGATAATTGAGCAGGTCGTAATAAACTTTGCCGGAGCAAAAGATGATCCGTTTAACCTTGGTGGAGGCACCGGCTTCGGGCGAGCCAAGGATTTCTTCGAACCGGCCATGGGTGAATTCTTCGGCAGGCGAGGAAGCGAACTTCGCTCGCAACAGACTCTTAGGCGTCATAATGATGAGCGGCTTAATGAAGTCGCGCTTCATCTGGCGCCGCAGCACGTGAAAGTACTGCGCAGCGGTAGTTGGGTTGCAGACCTGGATGTTGTCTTCAGCGCACGCTTGGAGGAAACGCTCGAGTCGAGCGCTGGAATGTTCGGGACCCTGCCCTTCGTAGCCATGCGGGAGCAGCAATACAATCCCGTTTGGTCGCTGCCATTTCGATTCCGCTGAAACGATGAATTGATCGATAATGGTCTGCGCACCGTTCGAGAAATCACCGAACTGCGCTTCCCACAAACAAAGCATCTTCGGATAATCGAGCGAGTAACCATAATCGAACCCGAGCACCGCAGCCTCTGAGAGCGGGCTGTTGTAAATGCAAATGCGCGCTTGTTTCTCGGCGAGATGCATGAGTGGCACGTAAGGTTTGCCCGTGTTTGCATCGTAAAGCACCGAGTGCCGTGTGCTAAAAGTGCCGCGCGAACTGTCCTGGCCTGACAATCGAATCGGAATTCCCTCCAGCAGCAGCGATCCAAACGCGAGCGCTTCCGCATAATGCCACTCAAAGGGACCACCCTCCTCAAAGACTTTCCGCTGATGATCCAGAACAATGCGTTTGATCTTCGGCTGAAGGTCAAAGCCTTCCGGAACGTGGGTGAGACCATCGACAATGGTCTTAAGCGTTTTCTCGCTGATCGCAGTCGGCTCGGACTCGCTCGAATATTCCGGCTGAAAAATCGCAGTGGATTCTCTGAACTTTGCTTTCTCGCTGGCCTTCCGTTTCTCGATGGCGTCGACTTCATCGCGCGTCATTTCGAGCCGCAACCCAAACTCGGTTTCCAGCGAGGCGGCATCATCTTCGCTCAGTGTTCCTGCTTCGAGCAACTCGCGCTTGTAAAGCTGCGTGACCGAAGGGCGCTTGTCGATTTTTGCGTAAAGATCGGGCTGGGTAAATGAGGGCTCGTCCCCCTCGTTGTGGCCATAGCGACGATAGCAATACATATCGATCACCACATCGCGTCCGAAGCGCTGGCGAAAATCGAACGCCATATCGCTAACAAACTTAACCGCGAGCGGATCGTCGCCGTTCACATGAAAAATCGGTGCCTCGATCATCTTTGCGATATCTGTGGAGTACGTTGACGACCGGGCATCCTTGGGAAGTGTGGTGAATCCAATCTGGTTGTTCACGACGATGTGGATGGTGCCGCCAGTGCTGTAACCGGGTAACTGCGACAAATTAAGTGTTTCGGCGACGATTCCCTGCGCAATGAAAGCCGCATCGCCATGCACCAATAGCGGTAAAACCTTGCGCCGATGTTCGATGTCGCCGCGAATTCGCTGTCGAGCGCGCGCTTTCCCTTCAACCACCGGATCGACGGCTTCCAGGTGACTCGGGTTCGATGAGAGCCGGATCTCGATCTCTGCGCCGGAAGCAAGCCTCCGTACCGAGTGATAACCGAGATGATATTTCACGTCGCCATCGCCGGCGACCAGCTCCGGAACATAGTTTTCGCTAAATTCAGTAAAGATGACCTTGAGCGATTTGCGCAGAAAATTTGCCAGGACGTTGAGCCGGCCGCGGTGCGCCATGCCCATGCAAATTTCCTCGACGCCTCCTTCCGGACATTTATGAAGAATGGTGTCGAGAATCACCATGAGTGATTCGGAGCCTTGAAGTGAAAACCGCTTTTGCCCTACGTACCGCGTATGCAGGAAAATCTCGAAGGATTCCGCTTCCAACAGCGCCCGCAACAGCGCCACTTGCACTGCCGCTGGGGTCGAACGCTTGTGCGGTCGCGTCTC
The DNA here is from genome assembly GCA_046729455.1 of Verrucomicrobiota bacterium. Taxonomy (GTDB): domain Bacteria; phylum Verrucomicrobiota; class Verrucomicrobiia; order Chthoniobacterales; family UBA10450; genus Udaeobacter. The sequence continues at coordinate 551 of JBKPGQ010000145.1, read as the reverse complement.
CAATCGCTTGCGGATCCATTCGCGCACTCGCGGATCCTGGATATGCATGAATTCCGAACCGATGGAGTCGGCATAAATTCTCTCCAGTCCAGCGACCATCTCGCGCAACGTCATGGGCCGATTGTCGAGGAAGAATTTGGATGAAACGCGAAGGTCAAGGTCTGACTCGCTGAATCCAAACTCGCGGAGACTCAGCAATGGATTTTGCGGGCGCGTCTCTGCCAGGGGATCGACCCGCGCAATTGTATGACCAAGCGAGCAATACGCGTAAATGAGACCATCGACACGCGTCTGTAACGCCGCTTCGCGGGCCTCGGCCGCCGCCGCGCCGTCGCGCTGCGGTAAATTTCCAAGCTCGAATCCCTCAAAGAAGGCCGACCACCCCGAGTCGACCGACTCAGGGTTTCGCTGCCACCGGCGATAATTTTCTTCGATTACGTCCAGATTTGCGCGAGCACCAATTGAAGTGCGCATACTGAATTTAATTTCGGACGATTACGCAGTGCGGCAAGTTGACAGTGCCGAAGCAGCCTCGTTACTTGCTGCGCATG
>JBKPGQ010000144.1:0-3170 GCA_046729455.1 Verrucomicrobiota bacterium | reverse complement strand
AATCCATTTCGTCGGCAGCGTCAGATGTGTATAAGAGACAGCGTGGAAGGCGAAGCGCTCGCAACTTTGGTCGTGAATAAACTGCGCGGCACCTTGCAGGTGTGCGCGGTGAAAGCGCCCGGCTTCGGGGATCGTCGTAAGGCGATGCTGGAAGACATCGCCGTGCTAACCGGCGGACGTCTGATCAGCGAAGATCTCGGCATCAAGCTCGAGAACATCAAGCTCGAAGATCTCGGCCGTGCCAAGCGCATTACCATCGACAAGGAGAACACCACCATTGTCGAAGGCGAAGGCAAAAAAGCCGATATCCAGGGCCGCGTCGCCCAGATTCGTCGTCAAATCGAAGAGACGACCAGCGATTACGATCGCGAGAAATTGCAGGAGCGACTGGCGAAACTCGCGGGCGGTGTTGCGGTCGTCAACGTCGGCGCTGCGACCGAGACCGAGATGAAAGAGAAAAAGGCTCGGGTCGAAGACGCGTTGCACGCTACGCGTGCAGCGGTTGAGGAAGGCATCGTCCCAGGCGGCGGTGTCGCATTCTTGCGGACGCAAAAAGCGCTCGACAACGTCAAGGACCTCGAAGGCGACGAGAAAGTCGGCGTCGCGATTGTCCGTCGCGCTGTTGAAGAGCCGACGCGTCAACTTGCCGATAACGCGGGCCGCGAAGGCGCGCTCGTCGTTGAGGAAGTGAAGAAGCGCAAAGGCAACGAAGGCTACGACGTTTCCGCTGATGAATACACCGATCTGGTGAAGGCGGGGATTGTCGATCCTACCAAGGTCACGCGGACGGCGCTGCAAAACGCAGCGTCCATCGCTGGCCTGTTGCTCACCACCGAAGCATTGGTCACGGAGATTCCTGAGAAGGAAAAAACTCCTCCAATGCCTCCTGGCGGCATGGGCGGCATGGATTACTAAGCTGAATGACAGAATGAATTCGAACAGCCGGACTCGAAAGGGTCCGGCTGTTTTGCATTAGCAATGAATCGCAAAGAATTTCTCCGCCCGGGTCCGCACCGGCGCAGCCACGTTCCGAATCGATGAAGTTTCAATCACGTTTCCGGACCACACGGTGCACGGTATCGGCACGATGCAGCTTTCCGATAGTGGCTTTTGTCTCAAGTTGCGGCTTGCCGAAGGAGTCCCTGTGCCGGAGTGGCGCGGCGGAATTTTAACCCGAAAAGATTTCGGATCTGGCCAGGGCGTTATCGAGCATGACTTGCCCTTTAAGGTAAGGAATTTACCGCCTTACCAGCAACATTCGATCAACAATGGTGCGTCGACGCTCTCCTATATTGTCGATTCCATCGAGCTCTCGCCGACCGGAAGCGACACGCAGACGGATGACCAGATTCGCGAGATGTTGCAGCGGCTTGAATCCGCGGAACCGCGCGAAGCTGCGCCGGCCGGAATAACGTCAGAAAAAGACGAAAGACGCGCAGCCGAAACTTGAGGAGCTCGGGGAGAAGGCGAAGGACGCAACGCAGGACGCGATCGAGAAAACAAAGCAGGCGGCTGGCTCCGCCGTCGAAAACCTAAAGAATGCCACCAGCGCGTCGCCTGCAGGGGCAAGTCCGACGCCGACCCCCTAACAGCAGCGCAACAGCGAATCCGTACCAAACACGAGGTCGCGTCGAAAAACATTTGACATTTACCCCCGCGACAAGCCTCCCATTCCCTTAATCGCTGGGACGCCTGCGACAAGCTAACATTTGGGTAATGAGTCAATGCGCCGAATATTTGTCTTCGTCCTTTGTGGTTTCCTAATCTCGAGCGGAGGCGCGCGAGCGGCGGACGATGCCATGAATGCTGTCGCCGAGCGCTACGCGCATCTCGTGTTAGCGCTGGGACAGCATGATCCTGATTATGTCGACGCGTTTTACGGGCCGCCCGAGTGGAAGACGCAGGCAGAGAAGAAAAAGAAGTCGCTCGATGCGATCGGCGCTGAGGCCGGCGAACTGATCGCGACCCTGGCGAAAACTCCCGCCGCAGGGACGTCAGGCGATGAGATGCTCAAATTGCGGCGCGAATATTTGCAGAAACAAGTTTCCGCGCTGGCGGCACGGGTGCGGATGTTGAAGGGCGAAAAATTAAAGTTCGACGACGAGTCGCGCGCGCTTTACGAGGCCGTGGCGCCGACTTTCCCGGATTCGCATTTCGATCAGATCATTGCCCAACTGGAGGCAAAGATTCCGGAAAAGGGTCCGAGCCGGACTGGCGGTTCGTTGTGGGAGCGCTACGAAAATTGGCGGAAGCCGTTCGTGATTCCGAAGGAAAAACTCAATACCGTGTTTCAACTCGCGATCAAGGAATGCCGTGCCCGGACGCTGGCGCACGTCGCGCTTCCGTCTAACGAGAGTTTCACCGTCGAGTATGTGACTAATAAGCCGTGGGGCGGTTACAATTGGTACAAAGGCAATTTCCACAGCGTGATTCAGGTGAATACTGATCTGCCCATCTTCATCGATCGCGCGGTCGATCTCGCGGCGCACGAAGGTTATCCCGGTCATCACGTTTACAATTCGCTGCTGGAAAAGAACCTGGTCCGCGATCGCGGCTGGGTGGAGTTTTCGGTTTACGCGCTCTTCTCACCACAATCGCTCGTCGCGGAAGGGACGGCGAATTTCGGCCGGGACGTTGCGTTCCCGACCAAGGCCGACAGAATGAAATTCGAGAAGGAATTCTTGTTTCCCGCCGCGGGAATCGATGCGTCACGCGCAGACGAATATTACGCCGTGCAGGATTTGATGAAGGATCTCGATTATGCCGGAAACGAAGCCGCGCGAAGATTGATCAACGGTGAGATCGACGAGGACGCTGCGGTGCAATGGTTGCAAAAATATGCAGTGATGGAACCAGCTCGCGCTCAGCAGCGGGTGAAATTCATCCAGCGTTACCGAAGTTATGTGATCAACTACAATCTCGGGGAAGACATGGTGCGCGGTTACATCGAGAAACGAAGCGGCACCGATCCCGAGAAACGGTGGAGCGAATTCGCCAAACTGCTTTCCTCGCCACGATTGCCGAGTGGATTGCAAGAAAAGTGAAGTATGACAAGCGACAAGTATCTCGAGAATACAGGTCCGGCTTCGAACTTATTTGAAGCTGAACTTGGCCGACAAATTCTGGTGAGCGAAAGAGAACGCGCCAGCTTGCAGGCGCTGATCGGCGTG
>JBKPGQ010000143.1:0-1907 GCA_046729455.1 Verrucomicrobiota bacterium | reverse complement strand
CTGCGCTTCGGGATAACCGAGCGCTGAAATCATCGCCGTAGTGAGATCGAAGTTTGAAACCAGAGTCGCACCCGTGCGCTTTCCGATCTCGACTGCATTGCCGACGTGATCGGAATGCCCATGCGTCAGGAAAATAAGATCAACACGATCGAGGCGGGTGAGCTCGTCCTTGCCGCTTGCGAACGCCGGATTCGTTACCCAGGGATCGATTAGCAGAATCTTGCCCGTAGCCGTTTTGATTTTGAAAGCGGCGTGCCCATACCAGGTTAATTGAGTTTCCATGCTAATGAGGAAATCGAAAAGCATTCACTCGGCAAGGGTGTTGACCTCGGGCCGATGATTGTACGGCGCTCCCCCAAAAGTCGCCCTGAACGCCGTTCGGCTACGAACTCGACGGCTTTAAGCCGCCTGTGGTTCGCGCGTTACTGGCACAGGCATCTGAACAGCCTCAGATAAACGGAAGCGGGGCTACTTCGACTCGAATCGACTGGGGTGCTTCCAACACAGAGCCACCCGCCGTGACCGCAGCCAGCTTCGTACCGGCGCTGTTGAAACCGCGTTTCACGTATCCAAGCGCAATTTCTTTTCCGATTGTTTCGCTGCGCGTGGCGCTTGTGATCCAGCCAATTTCCTTCCCCGGCGCTGAAGGAGCGAGAAGTTTCATGCCTGGCTTAAGCGGGATATCGTCCACCGAAGTCAGCCCGCATAATCGCTTGTTCGTCTGGCCAGACATCTTCATTCGCGAGATCACTTCCTGACCGATGTAACAACCCTTTTGGTAATCGATCGTTCGTTGTTCCAGGTTGGCTTCGATTGGAATAATCTCCTCTGTCAACTCGCGACCCCAGCGCGGAATTCCCTGCTCGATTCGCATGACCTCAGCCGCATCGGAATCGCATAGGGTCCATCGCAAGGATAATCCCTGTAACAAGGAGCCATGCTGCGCGGCATCTACCGATATGTCCCATCCCGCCTCAGCAAAACGGCGCACAGAGACAACACGGCCAGACTCGAGCGCGGGAGCTTGTCGTGACAACACGTGAAAAAGCGAGAACTGATCCGTGACGTCCTCAATCTGCACGTCGTCGGCGATCACGTACCGTTCCAGCCGGACCTTGAGTTTTTCTCGAAGGTCGGCCGCCGCATCGACCAAAAAGGATTCTCCCGATGCGGAAACAAAAATGTGCGCGTCTGTTTTGCCTTTCGCATTGAGAATGCAAGCTTCGATTGCAGAGGTTTCACTCGCCTTGCGCAGATCATTGGTGATTTGCCCGTTGAGGAACCGAAGCCGATCCGTGCCGGTAATACCAAACTTTGCGCGTTTGGAAAGGTCGAGAAAGATCGCCTGCGTGGTTTCGGAACGCGGTGTCATTCTTTCCCGGATGACAGCCGACTCAGCAGTTGCTTGAGAAAACCGCGACGCAATCGTCTTGTTTCGTTAGCCGCTCCGCCGCCTGGCACACCGATCAATGGCGCCGACGAAACCTCTGGACCCGCATCTTGCTGGCTCTGGGTTTCCACTTCGGGTGAACTCGCGATCGACTCGCCGACGTCGGGTTGCTCTTCGGCTTCGCTCAGTTCCAACTCTTCGCCAACAACTGGCGCAGGCTCGTGCAAATATTTCCGCGCCACTACCGAATAATCATCGTCTCCATGGCCCCAGTGCATTTGCTCGAGCAGCTGATCGCGAGCGGCGGCTGTCACACCCAAATCGAGATAGTTCGACAAACCGATCTGATTGGCGATCTGCATATCTTTCAACATGTGTTTAACAGAAAAATGAGGCTCAAAATCACGGCTAAGTATTTTAGGCAGTTTCATCGCGAGAGTTGTAGAATGACTGGCATTACTGCGCATTGCCTCGACGAACTTTTCCAACGGCAAACCTGAAGCTTGAACAAGCGCCA
>JBKPGQ010000142.1:0-3762 GCA_046729455.1 Verrucomicrobiota bacterium | reverse complement strand
CGTCCCTGGCGAGCTCGGTCTTCGGGCGGGAATCGATAACACCGGAAGCAAGCAATGCGTCTTTTACGTAATGCCAGCATCTCGAGCGCGAATGCGCATGGGCGCGTTCCTGCGCGATGGTGGCAGCTTGCATCAATCTGCCGTCGATGTGCCGATCGATCTTGCCATACGGGTAAACGATCTGGTTGGGATAATACTGCGTGATGACCGGAACGGATTCCTTTTTGCCCCCCGGGGTCTTGAAGCTAAACCGCGAATAGGGTTGTGTTGTATGGCTTACGAATTGTTGGCCCATCGGTCGCACTGGCTCTATCGCGAAAGTTCGCCCCGACTCTTTGGCGATTGCTTGCGACGGCTTTTGCGTGATCGCACTCGCCGGCTTTTTCGTCATCGCTTGCGTCGGCTCCTTGGCGATTGCTTGCGCTGGCTCTTGCTTGACTGGTTGCGTCGATTTTTTCGCAGTCACGGAAGTCCGCTTTTTCGTGATCGCTTTTATCGGCTTATCAGTGTCACTCGGCGCCGACTTCTGCGTGATCACCTGAACTATGTCGTCCGCCTTCTTTTGATCGCGGCTGGCAAGATCCAACGTTGAAGGAGCCAGTGCCTGCGCGCGAAGCGCTGCGCTGGAAATGACAAGAAGCGATGCAGTTGCGAACGCCCAGAGGGCAGGTCGTTTCCCCACGAAGGCGAGGTTATGCCGGGAATCGTGCCGCTAGGCAAGCTTTTTTTTGGTTTTTTTAGACGTTTCAACAGCCCAAAAACCAGGTCTGCCGAAAGCAGCCGTTATATCTTTAGCGTCTCGCGCGCGTGCACTCCTGGAGGAGCTAATCGTAGGGAAAATAATCCGGCCCAGATTGAGGCGGAGGAGCGAATATCTCGTCGCGCTGGATGGGGACGCGGCGATGTCTGCGCGGAACGAATTGATTTTGGTCCGAGTCGGGCGCGACGATTCTGGTACGGCCCGAGGGCAAACGGTAAATCAGCCTTCCGTCGGACGTAATTCCAAGCATTCGCACGCGCATCGAACCCTGGCGAGCCGACGATGTCGACGCGACGCGTTTCTTTTTACTGCGCGAACTCGACTGAGCGGCAGTCGTCGGTTGTGCAGCCTCGGAGCCTTTCGGAGATTCGGCAGCAGCCTCGCTCTCAGCGGAGCTTTCCGGAACCGCCCCCAGGGAAGCGCCCGCGACAGCGTCCGGCGTGGCGGCGGCTTCCGGTTGCCCGCTCGATGTTTGGTTTTGCTGAAGGTCTGCCGCAGAGGTCTGAGAGGAATTCTTAGCTGCCGCACCGTCCGTCGCTGGTTGGTTCGTTAACGCCAAAGCTGCATTCGCGGCTTGTGATAGCACAGTCGCAGGAGCAACTGGCGTCGAAGGATTTTGGACGGCTGCAGGCGTTGGCGAAGATTCGGGAACGCCAACCAGAACGCCAATCGACTTTGTTGCGCGAGGCTGGTGCAAGATTACGCCAACCGACTCCGGAAACAGGACCGCGGCGACCACGGCCGCAGCCACGACGAGTGCGCCAAACGCCAATGCTGTTCGCAGCAAACGCCGCGGTCGAGGCTGGGTTGGCTGCCGAATTGTTGTCCTGAACGGGATGCCATATCGGTCCGCCAGCGCCAGCCGGCGTTCAACTTTCAGCAGGCAACTCCGAATCATCTCTCCAAGCACGACCAGATCCTTTGGACGTCGATCGGGATCGGGATGCAATATCTGGGAAAGCAAGTTCCTCAACGGCTTCGGAAACCCAGAAAACTTGGGACGCGCCGTGTCAGCTGAAAGCGCCACGCCAGTGAGAAGAAAGTACATTGTCGCGCCGAGCGAATAAATCTCCGAACGCAAATCCGGCATTCCATGCTCTCGCGTGGACGTCCTAGACTCAGGGCTCACAGACTGCGCTCCGGAAGACGCTGGTCGTAACGCTGTATCCTTTCCTTCGAGTTCGCCCGCTTCACTGGGAAGCGAGGTCTCGGCCCTCGGCGAGTTTTCGGGGTCAGCCTTCAGTCCAGCCACGCCGAAGTTGGTTAATTTCACCAGTGGCCAGCCGCCTTCGGGAGTTTGTCCCGGCACAACGATGATGCCGGAAGGATCAATAGGCGGATACGGAAGCTTATGAAAACTGGCAGACGAAAGCACGCTCACGATTTGTTCCGCTACGCGCAACGTGGCATCTGCCGGCATCGGGCCGTGCTGGGCAACCCACGCAGCAAGTGTCTCGCCCGGCAGCCGCTCGGAGACGTAAACGTAATTTTCGCCTTCGCGTCCAAAATCAAAAATCTTGGCAATGTTAACATGACGTAGCCTCTGAACAGCGCGCGCCTGCTCTTCGAACTGCTCCCGCAGCGCAGGATCGATGCTTGCCACTGGAACCAACGTTAGCGCAACCGGTTCGCCGGACCTTTCGTCAACGGCATCGTAAGCAATCACAGCGCCGTCGCGGCCGAGTTCATTCGGCGTGCCATCAGAGCCAAGGCCGACTCGGTAATGCTCAAGGAAGGTTGTCCGCTCCATAACCGAGTCCCATTAACCGCACTGGAATCATACGCGCCTTACGACTGGTAATTCAACCTCGATTTTGCCAGCGAGTTGCTCCGCCGAGGCAATCCCATGTGAATTTTGGACATTGCGCTAGAATCGAAAATCGCGAATCTAAAATCGCAAGTCCGTATACCCCGTGGTGTAACGGTAACACAGCGCCCTTTGGAGGCGTTATTCTTGGTTCGAATCCAAGCGGGGTAGCCACGTAAAAGCGCCTTCGGCGCTCACGTGGTTGCGCCACCGGACCGATTACTCGCTTGTCTAACTGGAAATTATTACTCGCTTGTCTAACTGGAAATTTTCCGAAGTAACGCCTCAGTTGTTGACGCAAGAACCGGCGCCCGCTTCCGCTTTTGAGATAGCGTTCCCGCCCTTCGGCATCCTGCCGATCAATGTAAGCTTCGTAATAGATCAGCTTCCACGGTCCACGATATTTCGTTGCAAATGATGCTCGATGTTTGTGCTCCGCCATACGCCTTCTTAGATCCGTGGAGAAGCCAATGTAAAGGCCGCGGTCTTCGAGAGAACGGAGGACGTAAACGTAAAACATTCCTCTTTTTATTAACTATTGAGCCGCGTGAGGCGAAGCCTTTTACGCGGTTCGCAAATCCTCTAAATCAGGGTATATTTGCTGTTCTCCTTTATGAAGGAATTGAATATACAGAAGTTACACATTTCCATCGGCGATCAGGAGATTGTCCGGGGACTGACTCTTCGCGTTCCACGGGGCGAGGTGCACGCGCTCATGGGCCCAAATGGCTCGGGAAAAAGCACGCTGGCTAAGGTTCTGGCCGGTCATCCGGATTATCACGTTACTGCTGGCAAGATATTACTGGATGGTGAGGATCTACTTGCGCTTGAACCCGACGAACGCGCGCGTCGAGGCCTTTTCATGGCCTTCCAGTATCCGAGCGAAATTCCAGGAGTGACAATCGCCAACTTTCTTCGCGCGGCATTGCAATCGCGCCTCCCGGAAGGCCAAGAGCTCGAAGCAACCGATTACTACGCGAGGCTTTATGAAAAGATGGAGTTGCTTGGGATGGACCGATCGTTCACGTCGCGCGCGGTTAACGAGGGCTTTTCCGGCGGCGAAAAAAAGCGCACCGAGATTCTACAAATGGCCATGCTCGAGCCCAAGTATGCGGTTCTTGATGAGACCGACAGCGGCCTGGACATCGACGCTCTCAAGACCGTAGCGCATGGGGTAAACTCATTGCGCGGCCCC
>JBKPGQ010000141.1:0-27351 GCA_046729455.1 Verrucomicrobiota bacterium | reverse complement strand
ACACCCTGCACCATGTTGTGCACGAGGCTGCGCGAAAGCCCATGCAACGCTTTCACGCTGCGTGTCTCTGCTTCGCGCACCACGGATACTCGATTATCCTTCACGCTGGCCCGGATCTGACGCGGGAGTTTCCAGTCAAGTTTGCCCTTGGGGCCCTCCACTGAAACTGCTCCCTCCTCGTCAATGTTCACTTTGACTTTGTCGGGAATCTCGACTGCCTTGTTTCCAATTCGTGACATAAAATTTACCAAACGTAGGCCAGTAGCTCGCCGCCCACTTTTTGCTTCCGCGCTTCGCGCCCCGATAAAACGCCGCGTGAGGTGGAAAGAATCGCCAAACCCATTCCACCCAGAACTCGCGGGATTTCATCGGCGCCAACATACCGCCGCAATCCCGGGCGGCTCACCCGCCGGAGCCCTGCAATGGCACCCGAGCGGTTCACGAGTTTGTTCGTGATCTTGATGCGCGGATGCGCAGCGCTCGTATCAATCGAGTAATCGGAAATGTAACCTTCATCCTTCAGGATGCGCGCGATCTCGGCCTTGATCTTCGAGTACGGGATCAGCACCTCCAGTTTCTGCGCACGCGTCCCATTGCGGACACGCGCCAAAAAATCGGCAATTGGATCAGTAACAGTACTCATGAAATCAAGCGGCTTGCGCGGCAGGCTTCTTTGCTCGATCGCTAAACGGCATTCCCATTTCGCTTAACAGCGATTTGGCTTCCCCGTTGGTCCGCGCCGTGGTGACGATTGTAACATCAAATCCGATGTTGCGCTTGATTTTATCGAGCTCAACCTCAGGAAAAATCGATTGATCGGAAATTCCAAGCGTATAGTTACCCTGGCTATCAAAACACCGCGGAGACACGCCGCGAAAATCACGGATACGGGGCAGTGCGGCTTTGATGAAGCGCTCAAGGAATTCATACATGCGCTCTCCACGCAGAGTCACCTTTGCTCCAATGGCTTGGCCTTTGCGCAACTTGAAGTTGGAAATGCTCTTCTTGGCCAGTGTCTCTACAGGGCGCTGGCCGGTGATCAGCGCCAGTTCGGCTTTCGCTTCTTCCAGCGCTTGCTTCACGTCAGATTGCGAGCCGACCGAAGTGTTAATGACGACTTTTTCCACCCTTGGAACCTGGTGAACGTTTTTGTAACCGTGCAGCTTCTGCAGCGCCGGCATAACGCGTTCCTTGTAATGGCGATGAAATTCGTTTTCCATTTTTCAGTTTGTCATGTCGAGCAAGGTCGAGACATCTCAGTTACTTAGGCTGCTTTTTGCTCTTCTTTTTCCTTCTTCGACTTCTTCGCCGCCTTTTTCTCAGTCTTCTTCTCGCGCTCGATCAATTTCACGTTCGAAATATGAATGGGGCCTTCCCGTTCGGCGATCTTCCCGCTCGGATTATCCTGGGATTTTCGCAGGTGTTTCTTGATGATCCGCACGCCTTCGACGAGAACACGTTGTTTTCCCGGAAACACCGCCAGAATTCTCCCTGAAGAACCGCGGAAATTTCCGGAGATGACCTCGACTTGGTCGCCTTTTTTAACGTGACATTTGATGCGGTTCATAGGACTTCCGGAGCCAGCGACACAATTTTCATGAAATTCCGCTCACGCAATTCTCGGGCGACCGGCCCAAAAATGCGCGTGCCGCGGGGGTTCAAATCTTTATCGATAATCACGATGGCGTTGTTATCGAAGCGTAGTAGCGACCCATCCTCGCGCCGGATCGGCTGCTTGGTACGAACGAGCACTGCTCGCACGACTTCACCCTTTTTTACCGTCCCCGTTGCGCTCGCCTCCTTGACGTTTGCAGTAATCACGTCGCCGATCCCTGCGTAACGCGTGGCTTTGCCAATCACACTAATCATCGTGGCCATGCGCGCACCGCTATTGTCCGCCACATCCAATCTGGATCGAATTTGTACCATAAAATCGATTGTTACTTTTGGATGACCTCCACCAAACGCCAGCGTTTCAGCTTGCTCAGTGGCCGCGTCTCCATGATGCGGACCCTGTCACCAGTTTTTGCCTGGTTCTCCTCGTCGTGCGCATAGAATTTTTTCATCTGTTTGACGATCTTGCCGAACTTCGGATGCGGCACACGCGTCACCGTGCGCACCACGATTGTTTTGTTCATATCGCTAGAGACCACTTCGCCGGTGCGCGTCTTACGCGAGCCACGTGTGATAGGCGCGGGAGCAGATTGCGGTTGGTGTTCGTCAGCCATAGTTACTTCGCTCCAGTTTGCTTCTCGCGCTGCGATAGCTCCGTTTCGATCCGGGCAATGTCCCGTCGCAGCAAGCGCAACCTGCTTGGCTGTTCCAGCTGGCCACTCTGCTGCTGCAAACGCAGGTGAAGCCTTTCCTGGCGTAAGTCCCGCCTTTTAGTCAGCAACTCGTCGCTGCTCAGTTCGGTGATGTCTTTCATTTTCATGATGCCCCCTAAGCGGCCCTGACGTGGTGGCGTGTTAAAAACTTCGTGCGCACCGGCAATTTGTCGGCCGCCAAGCGCAAGGACTCACGCGCCACCGATTCCGGCACGCCATCTAACTCAAACAAAATGTTTCCGGGCCGCACCGTAGCGACCCAATACTCGGGCTGGCCTTTGCCTTTGCCCATACGCGTTTCTGGTGGGCGCGCAGTTACCGATTTGTCCGGAAAAATGCGGATCCACAACTTGCCTTTGCGCTTCATGTTACGGGTGAGCGCGACACGCGCGGCTTCCAGCTGGGTGTTCGTGATCCAGGCCCTCTCGAGTGTTTGCAATCCGAACTCGCCAAAATCGATCTTGAGATTGCGCGAAGCGGTCCCTTTGCGGCTTCCCCGCTGGGTCTTTCGATACTTCACGCGTTTTGGCATCAAAGGCATAAATTTTCTCCTTAGACTTCAGCCGGCTCTGGTGCCAGAGCTGGCGGCGGAGGAGGCGGAGAAGCAGGCTGGACTGCAGGCTCCTCTTTCTTACACATCCAACACTTCACTCCGATTTTTCCGTAAACGGTGTTGGCTTCGGCAAACCCGTAATCAACCGGTGTTCGCAGTGTGTGCAGCGGAACTTTACCCTCCCGATACCATTCCGAGCGCGAAATCTCCGCGCCGTTCAGTCGGCCTGAACAACGGAGCCGAATTCCTTCGGCGCCAAAATCCATCGCCGTCTGCACGGCTTTCTTCATCGCGCGGCGATAAGCAATGCGCCGCTCAATCTGCAGCGCCACATTCTCCGCCACCAGTTGCGCATCGAGCTCCGGGGTCTTGATCTCCTGAATGTCGATCTTGACTTGCTTGCCCTGCGCCATCTTGGAAATCTCTTCTGTCATTTTCTCGATCTCGGCGCCTTTGCGTCCGATCACGATTCCCGGGCGCGCAGTGAAAATGGTCACCCGGATGCTGTTCCAAGCCCGCTCAATCACAATTTTCGAGACCGCGGCGTACTGCAGCTTCTTCTTCACATAATTGCGAATCTCCAAATCGGAGTGCAAAAATTCCGGCAGCTCCTCAGGCGAGGCATACCAGCGCGAGCGCCAGTCGCGGTTCACGCCCAGGCGAAAGCCAATCGGATTAACTTTTTGTCCCATAAATTTACTTGTTCGATTTCTTGGCCGCCTTTTTTGCTCGCGGCTTTTTCTCTGCCGTCGCTTTTTCGCTCACCTCGCCGGCTGCAGTTTCTTTCTTCTTCTCGGGCCTCTGTTCCGCTTTCCGTTTTGCTTTTCTAGTCTCGCGCGTTTCAACCTTAATTTCGTCCGTCAGCACGATCCGAATATGGCTGGTCCGCTTCAAAATCCGGCTCGCGCTACCCCGCGCGCGCGCCATAATCCGCTTGAACGTTGGACCTTCACCTACAATCGCTTCCTTTACGACCAATCCATCGGGCTTGAGGTTGGCGTTGTTCTCGGCATTGGCGATCGCGCTCTTCAACGTCTTGTTGATCAGGAAGGCAGCTTTCTTGGGCGTGAAAGCGAGCAGATCGAGAGCTGCCGAGACGGGCAGACCCTGTATCTCACGTGTGACTTCGCGCGCCTTAAACGGCGAAATCCGCGCATACTTGTATATCGATCTGACTTCCATCTTTTCGTTCTGCAATTCGAGAATCGAAATTCATAACTCGGTTTCCCGATTCACGATTCTCGGTTCTCGATTCTCGTCCTCTTATCTCACGCTCACATTCGATTGCGCATCCACTTGGAGCCGGTCCCCTACTTTTATTCTCTCCTTCTTTGAATCCATTTCCTGAATCACGGCGCCGCAGATCCTTTGTCGCACATCGATTACTCGGAGGGTCGCGATCCTTTGATCGCCGCGCATCACTCGCATTGGCATCCCTATTTTGACGCCTTGTTTTTCGCCAACGTTACCAACTACAAATGACCATTCATCTTTCACGCTGATCACGTTCCCGTCCGTCAAACTTGACTCAGGCGACTCCGGCGCATTCGTGAACTTTGTGACCAGCTTGTCGATGCTGCGCAGCTGAGTCTCCACGTCCATCCGCGCCTTGGCATCACCGCTCTGCGATGTTTTCAAGTAACACAACACCGCCTCCTCCAGGCGCAGCATCCGGTCGCGATACTCGTCGCGCTCCTTCTGCGCAAGTTGTAAATCACTTACTGCGGCCAGTAAACGCTGCTCCAGTTTCGCCCGGTCTTTGTTCGCCGATGCAAGCCCCAATGCCTCCATTTGCAATTGCAGATCGGAGTACTTGCGGCGAAACAATTCTGCTTCCGCATTGGACTCCGCCAAGCTGCTGGTCAACACCTTCAGCGATTCCTGGGCAACTGATAATTGCCTCTGCAAGTCCTCATTTTGGTGGAGCAAACCGGTCGCGGTCACCTCTGAAGGTAGCCGTGTCGGTTCGGAATTCGCCGGTGCTGCAGGCGATACGCCAGTCACTGCTATATCACTCGCTCCCGCGTTTTCAGTTTTGGATTCTGACAAAGAACTATTTCCCCCTGCTGCCAGCCCTTGAGCCAGCGTAACGCAGCCCACTACCAAAACAGTCGATAGCCGATAGTTGATTGTTGAGAGCTTCACCTTGGCAACACGCACAGGTTCATTCTATCAACTATCAACTCGTAACTAAAAACTATTTCGTGACCTTCGCCGTATGCGAACCGTGCTTCTTAAACACGCGCGTGGGCGAAAATTCGCCGAGTTTATGACCGACCATGTTCTCGGTAACGAAAACGGAATTAAACGTCTTTCCGTTATGCACCAAAAACGTGTGGCCGACAAAATCCGGCGTCACCATCGAGCGCCGCGACCATGTTTTGATCGGTTTCTTTACGCCCGAACTGTTCATCTTGTCGATCTTCTCCAGAAGATGCAACTCGACGAAGGGTCCTTTCTTTAACGATCTAGCCATAAAAATCAAGTGAGATGTGAGACATGAATAGTGAGAAGTAAAAGCCACTTCTCACCAATCACATTTCACGCTTTCTTCTTCGGTCTTCTCCTTTCCAAAATAAAACGATCACTCGGCTTATGCTTGCTGCGCGTCTTGAATCCTTTGGCCAGTTGTCCCCAGGGACTCACCGGGTGATGCCGACCGCCGCCGCCTTTGGATTTGCCCTGGCCGCCGCCCATTGGATGATCGATCGGATTCATCACCATACCGCGCACGTGGGGGCGACGTCCTTGCCAGCGAGTACGTCCCGCTTTACCGCTCGAGACGTTCATGTGATCGACATTTCCCACCTGGCCAATTGTCGCGAAGCAGTTTTCGTGGATGCGCCGAATCTCGCCGGAAGGCATTTTCACCAGCGCGTAACCGCCTTCGATGTTTGTCAACGTCGCCTGTTGCCCGGCGCTCCGCGCAACCTGACCACCGCGGCCCGGACTCAATTCGATGTTATGGATGTTGCTGCCGAGCGGAATTGCACGAAGCGGCAACGCGTTACCCAGATCGGGGGCGACATTGTCTCCAGCGGCGACCGTCGATCCTACTTGCAGGCCATTCGGGGCGAGAATGTAGCTTAGTTCGCCATCAGCGTATTTGATGAGAGCAATGCGTGCAGAGCGATTTGGGTCGTACTCGATCCCGACAACTTCCGCGGCAACACCGTGTTTGCGTCGTTTAAAATCAACCTTGCGGTATTTCTGTTTGTGACCACCACCAATGTGACGCGATGTAAGCCGTCCGTAGCTGTTGCGACCCCCGGTCTTTTTCTTCGGCTCAACAAGTTTCCTCTCAGGCCGCCACTTTGTGATTTCATCAAAAGCAGGCAGCGACTTAAAACGCAGCGTCGGTGTTAATGGGCGAAATTCTTTTAGAGCCATAACGGTTCAAAAATTAGGTTTCTCTTCGTCAGATGAGATCGATCTTCTCACCCTCCTTTAATGTAACGATCGCTTTCTTCCAGCGTGGTCGTCGTCCCACAGGTCCCCGTACGCGCTTCTCCTTACCTGCGTAATTACAAGTGTTCACATCGACCACTTTCTTTTGAAACAGGCGTTCGATTGCGTTCTTGATCTCAATCTTGTTCGCGCGCGGATTGACACGAAAAACATACTTGTTCTGCTTCTCGCTCATCAGGGTTGACTTCTCGGTCAACGACGCAGTTCGAATAATCTCGTGCGGCTCGTTCATCGTATTACTTCACGTGTTCGCTGCTTCGGGCCGGGCGAATTCGCTCCGCCAATCTTTCCAGCGCTTTCTGGGTGATGAGAATCTTCTCGAAGGCGAGCAACTGCTCGGTGTTTACATCGGAAGCGGTAGCAAAAGTCACAGGTCTGACATTGCGGCCCGACTTCAAGGTGGTTTGATCAAACACATCCGAGACCAACAAAACTTTCCGGGCGTCTGTTTGTTTTTTCAACAAACCCACAAACGACTTCGTTTTCAGTTCCGGCACAATGAATTTGTCGATCGTCAAAACGTCACCTGCTTTGATTCGCTCGCTTAACGCCTTTCGGAACGCCAGCCGTCTCACGGATTTTGAAATCTTTTTGGAATAATCTCTCGGCTTTGGTCCGAAAACGACGCCACCACCCCGCCAGATGGGCGAGGATTTATAGCCCGCCCGAGCGCGGCCGGTGCCTTTCTGTCGCCACGGTTTTGCGCCAGATAGATCCACTTCTGCTTTCGTTTTCGTGTTCGCCGAACCGGAACGACGCGCCGCGCGCATGGCGACGATCGTGTCATGGACAGCCTGCGTGCCGCGCCCGTCTTCGATCAATTCGATCCCAGCTTCCTTGGCAGCGGCTTTGGTTAGAACTTTCGCGCTCATCGGATTCTTATCGCGGGCTTCTTCGCCGCTTCCTCCTCATCATGTTTGCGATGCTCCGCATGTACCGCCAAGAGTCTTTCCGGATGCTTAATCGCCGGCCTAACGATCACGTAACTTCCATTCGCTCCCGGAACCGCGCCGCTGATCAAAATAATTTTCTCGGCTTCGCGCACCTGCATTACTTGGAGATTCTGCACAGTGACTCGTTCATGTCCCAGGTGACCGGGCATTCCCATGTTTTTCCAAATACGCCCCGGCGTAGAACGATTGCCGACCGCGCCAATGCGCCGGTGCGTTTTCGAACCGTGCGCTGCGCCTTGTCCGTGAAAGTTGTGCTTCTTCATCACGCCCTGAAATCCTTTTCCTTTCGATCGTCCAATCACATCGACGTAGTCGCCAGCTTGAAATTGCGTAACGCTTAGGTTGATCTCCCCTTCGGGAAGATCATTGGTTAGCCGAAACTCGCGCACGAATTTTTGTGGTTCTACGCCGGCCTTTTTGAATTCGCCAAGCAACGGTTTAGTCACGCGCGATTCCTTCTGCGCGCCGAAACCGACCTGCACGGCCGAATACCCCTCATTTTCCTCGGTCAAACGACGCAGTAAAACATTATCACCGGCCGCGATCACGGTCACGGAACGCAATCGACCCTTGGCGTCGTAAACGCTGGTCATACCAATTTTTTGTCCGAGAAGTCCGATGCTCATGACCGTCTAATCGCAAATCTTTCAGAAATGCCTCCGCTTAAATCTTAATCGTAATGTCAACGCCCGCAGGTAAATTCAGTTTCTTCAATTCATCCACCGTTTTCGCCGTCGGCTCAATGATGTCCAACAGCCGTTTGTGCGTGCGAATTTCAAATTGTTCCATCGACTTTTTATCAACATGCGGAGACCGATTCACTGTGAATTTCTCAATCAACGTCGGTAGCGGAATTGGCCCGGCCACGCGCGCTCCCGTGCGCTTTGCAGTCTCAACGATCTCCACCGCGGATTGATCGAGCATGCGGTGATCGAACGCCTTTAAGCGAATCCGGATGCGCTGGCCATTACTCATTTGGCCTCTTTCTGGTCGAGAATGGCCGGAACCAAGTTCGCCGGCACCGGTTGGAAATGCGACGGCTCCATCGAATAACTGGAGCGACCCTTGGAAAGCGAACGAATGGCAGTCGCGTAACCGAATAGCTCAGCGAGCGGAACCTCGGCATGAATAATGGCGAGGTGGCCGCGTGTTTCGATGTTGTTAATGCTGCCACGACGGCGGCTCAGATCCCCGCAGATGTCTCCCTGGAACTCGTCCGGTGTGATGTTTTCAACCTTCATAATGGGCTCCAGTAGAATTGGTTTGCCCTGTTTAAACCCGTCTTTCATGGCGAAGATCGCCGCCATTTTAAATGCGAGCTCGCTAGAATCGACTTCGTGAAACGAACCGTAAACGATATCGACCTCAACATCGACAACAGGATAACCGCCCAGCACGCCATTGAGCACGGCTTCTTCGACGCCTTTTTTGACGGCAGGAATGTATTCGCGCGGAATGATGCCGCCGACGATTTTGTTCTCGATGACCAGACCCTTGCCGCGCTCCGCTGGACGCACATCCACTTCCACGTGTCCATACTGACCACGGCCGCCTGATTGTTTGATCAACTTCCCGACGCCGTGCGCGTTGGTTGTGATTGTTTCGCGGTACGCGATCTGAGGCTTGCCTGCATTTGCGTCCACTTTGAATTCGCGGAACATCCGGTCGCGAATGATTTCCAGGTGCAGCTCGCCCATCCCGGCGATGATCGTCTGACCAGTGTCTTCGTGCGTATAGACACGGAAAGTCGGGTCTTCTTCAGCGAGGCGTTGAAGCGCAGTCGCCATTTTTTCCTGGTCCAATTTTGTCTTTGGCTCAATGGCCATCGAAATGACGGGATCAGGGAAAGACGGCGGTTCGAGAAGGATCGGATGATCCTCGTCGCACAACGTATCGCCGGTCGTGATGTTTTTAATGCCAACGATTGCCGCGATATCGCCGGAGTAACATGTCGCAATGTCTTCGCGTTTGTCTGCCTGAATCTGGATCAACCGCGAAATGCGTTCCCGTTTGTTCGTGCGCGGATTGTAAACGGTGTCGCCCTTGCTCAGCGTTCCGGAGTAAACACGGAAGAAAACAAGCTTCCCAACAAACGGATCACTCCAAAGTTTAAAGGCCAGCGAGCAAAACTTGCCATCATCATCCGTCGGCGCTTCCATCGGCTCGCCTGTATCGGGGTCCTGACCCTTCGCCGGTGGAATGTCCAGCGGGCTCGGGAGATAATCGACCACCGCGTCGACCAAATACTGAATGCCGATGTTCTTCAACGCCGACCCGCCGATCACCGGCACAAACTTGTTGGCAATTGTTTGCCGGCGAATTCCAGCCTTCAACAGCTCTGGCGTGACCGGCTTTTCATGGATGACGGCCTCGGCAACATCGTCATCGAGATTTGAAACTTGTTCGACCAGATCATTGTAGGCCTTATCAACGATCTCAACATACTCCTTGGGGAGGTCGGTCACTTCATATGTCGATCCGAACTGATCGTTCTCGGAATAAATGATCGCCTTCTTGTTAATGACGTCGAGTTGGCCGCGCAGCTGATCTTCCTTGCCCAGCGGCAGCAAAACCGGCCATGCGTTCGCGCCGAGTTTTTTGTGGATGCTGTCCACCGACATTTCGAAGTCCGCGCCGACTCGGTCCATCTTGTTGATGAACGCAAGGCGCGGCACGTTGTATTTGGTCGCCTGACGCCAGACTGTTTCCGACTGCGGCTGCACGCCAGCGACGCCGTCGAAAACGGCGATCGCCCCATCGAGAACGCGTAATGAACGTTCCACCTCGGCGGTGAAATCGACGTGTCCCGGGGTATCAATGATGTTGATCCGCTCTTTGATTCCTTCGAAAATTTTGTAAACGCCTTCTTCCTTGCGTTGCGACCAAGTACAGGTCGTTGCAGCAGAAGTAATCGTGATTCCGCGCTCGCGTTCCTGCTCCATCCAGTCTGTGACCGTCGTGCCTTCATGCACCTCGCCCATCTTGTGGATCATGCCCGTGTAAAACAACACGCGCTCGGTGATCGTCGTCTTGCCGGCGTCAATGTGCGCTGCAATGCCAATGTTCCTTGTTCGCTCCAGCGGGAACTTGCGATTCGGCGAGTTTGGATTTTTCACCGGGGTCTTTTTCTGTTCCATCGTCGCCGTCGCCATAGTCGTCACCATCTGAAATGCGCAAACGCGCGATTTGCTTGCGCCATTTTGTGAGTGTCTTCGCGCTTCTTAATCGCATTCCCCTGGCCTGCAGCAGCATCTTTGATCTCCCGCGCTAGAGCCTCGGCCATGGGCATTCCTTTACGATTGTCTGCGTATTGAACGATCCATCGGGTAGCCAGAGAAATCTGTCTCGCGGGCGTCACCTCCATCGGGACTTGATAGGTCGCACCACCAACGCGACGTGATTTTACTTCCAATCGCGGACGGACATTTTCGATCGCCTTATTTACGACTTCCAACGGATCGACCGAATCAGAACCTTCGCGCGATTTGTCGATCGCTGTGTACACGATCCGCTCCGCCAACGATTTCTTGCCGCGCTTCATCACGGTCGTAATGAGGCGGGCCACCGCCGGACTCCCATAGCGGGAATCGACATGTTCTTCTTTCTTGTAAACTCTTTTCCGTCGCGACATCGTCGACTTTCCTATCCAATGTTATTTCTTTTCGCCGGCGGCTTCCTTCGCTGCGCCGCCTCCGCCAGCACCAGCTTTCGGACGCTTCGCCCCGTATTTGGAGCGGCCGCGCCGGCGTCCATCCACGCCCAGCGCGTCGAGCGTTCCGCGCACAATATGATAGCGGACACCCGGCAAATCCTTCACGCGTCCCCCGCGTACGAGCACGATCGAGTGCTCCTGCAAATTATGCCCCTCGCCCGGAATGTAGGCAATCACTTCCTGGCCGTTCGTCAACCTCACTTTCGCCACTTTGCGCAGGGCAGAATTCGGCTTCTTCGGTGTGCGCGTCATCACTTGCACGCACACGCCGCGCCGTTGCGGGCAATCGGCCAGCGCCGGTGACTTCGATTTCACCGACACTTTCCGGCGTCCCTTTCGGATCAATTGATTAATCGTGGGCATCTTCCAAATTTCACGAACAAAGCGCCGCCAAAAGCGTCGGGCTCGGGGCGACAAAAAATCCGCCCAGGTCGCGCAGCAAACTCTTCCACGCGCCTGATGCGGTGAGCCGCGAATATAGAGGGAAAAACGCGGTCTGCAAAAAATATTTTACACTGCGTTTGTCATTGCGAGCGGAGTCGAGGAACCTCTGATTGAGATGCAGAAAAACTTCGAACCTTTAGCTACCGATAGACAATCAAAGGCGCGGTGTGGACGCCTAACGACTGCGCATGGCCAGATCGATACGCCGGCATTCATGCCAGTGGGGACGCAAGGTTCGGTGAAGGGCGTCAGTCCGCGGGAACTGCGCGAACTAAATGCGCAAATCGTGCTTGGAAATACGTACCATCTATTCGTTAGGCCGGGACTCGACGTAATTAAACATTTTGGCGGTCTGCACAATTTCATGAATTGGGATGGACCCCTCCTGACGGACAGCGGCGGTTACCAAATTTTTTCATTGGCCAAATTGCGGAAGATCACGGAGGAGGGCGTCGAATTTCAAAATCACATCGACGGGGCGCGAGCATTCATTTCACCGGAGATCGCCATGGAAATTCAGATCGTGCTCGGCAGCGACATCGCGATGGCGCTCGATGAATGCGTTCCGTATCCGTGTGAGTACGATTATGCAGCGCAGAGCGCGGAGATGACGACGCGCTGGGCGAAGAGGTGCAAAGAAGCAAACGTCCAACGCCCAACGCTCAACGCCCAACGCCCGACTATCAACCAACTTCTGTTCGGCATCGTCCAAGGCGCAACCTTTGAGGATCTGCGCAAGGAAAGCGCGCAGGCAATTGTCGACATTGATTTCGATGGTTACGCCATCGGTGGAGTGAGTGTGGGCGAGCCGGAGGAGGAAATGATGCGAGCCGTCGAATGGTCTGAGCCAATCTTGCCCGGGAACAAACCGCGTTATGCGATGGGGCTTGGCACGCCGCCCCAACTGCTGGAATTGATCGCGCGCGGGGTGGACATGTTCGATTGCGTGCTGCCGACGCGCCTTGCCAGGAATGGAACGGCCTTCACCGCGACAGGCACCGTCAATTTAAAGAATGCAGAGTTCATTCTGGACAAGAATCCCATCGAAGAAAACTGCGCGTGCGAAGCCTGTCGAGAATTTTCGCGCGGTTATATTCGGCATCTCATCAAGACGGAAGAAATTCTCGGCCTGCGCCTGATCACGCTGCACAACTTGCATTTTTATTTGAATCTAATGACTCAAGCGCGCACTGAAATTGAAAAGGGAACATTCGATCAGTTTCGCAAAGCGTTTGTAGCGGAATACAAAACGCGAGATGCGTTGATGGTCGAATGAGGTAGGGACGGAGCGGTGCGCCGTCCACACGCTCCACGCGGCATCCCTATCATCAATCTATTCTTTGCTGGCTGCCCTTCGCGCCGCGCGCAGATCAACTACGAACCGTTCATATTCGCGTTGCCGCGATTCCTCGTCTGGTTGTCGAAGGAGAGACGATGGATGCACCGTGGCGAGGGCCCTCGGCGCAAGTTTCGATGATAACACCTTGCCGCGCTCGCGAGTAACACGGAATGATGGACCGAAAACCGCTTGCGCTGCCGTCGCGCCTAGGCAGACCAGCAATTTTGGTTTAACAAGGCGCAGCTCCGCTTCCAGCCACGGACGGCAGGCCGCAATTTCGCGCGAATTTGGTTTCTGATGAATCCGGCGTTTCCCACGAGGCTCCCACTTAAAATGCTTCACCGCGTTCGTGACGTAAACTTCCTTGCGATCAATTCCCGCTTCTTCCAGCGCCTTGTCCATGATTTTTCCAGCTGGTCCAACGAAGGGTTTACCCTCTTGGTCTTCGTAATCGCCCGGCTGTTCGCCGACCAGCATGATCGACGCGTCTTTCGGACCTTCACCAAAGACGGTTTGTGTGGCACGCTTGTATAGGTGACAGGCCGTGCATTTGCTCGCCGCATCGCGCACCTCGGCCAAGCTTGATGTGTCCGGCGGTTGCGCCGGGCGCGCATATTCTTCAGTGCCCGTCGCCATCTTCGACTATGAATCGCAACTGCGTTACAATTTGTGTCTGTTTGACTAAATGATTCTGGAAACGCCCCGATTAATCCTGCGCCCATTCCGAGAAGAAGACATCGGACGTCTCGCCGAACTTATGGCTAACCGCGATTTCATGCGCTTTTCGCTGGGGCCATACACGCGCGAGCAAACGCAAACCGTACTGCAGAAATTCCTCTCTTGGAACCAGGCTGGTTTGCCTTCGCAGTTTGCGGTTGTTCTTCAGGAGAATGACGATGTCCTCGGTTATTGCGGTTTTCTGCATCACCCTGAAGTGCCGGAGGAGGTCGAAATTGGTTACCGGCTCGATCCTGCGTTTTGGAACCGTGGTCTGATCACGGAAGCCGCACGGGCAGTACGCGATTACGCCTTTGTCGGTCTAAAATTGCCGCGAGTGATTTCGCTGATTCACCCGGAAAACATTCCCTCGCGTCGTGTGGCGGAGAAAATTGGACTGATGCCAGAAAAGGAAATTACGTTTCGCGGCTTTCCGACGACTGTGTTTGCGTTGTCTCGGGAGCAATGGCAGGCGGCGGCTGGCGTTGGATGAACTCGCGCGCCAGCGCTCGATAGGCTTCGGCGGCCGCTCCACTCGGAGCGTATTCCAGAATCGATTTCCCAAAGCTCGGCGCCTCGCTCAAGCGAACACTCCGCGGAATCACCGTTTGATAAACGCGTTCGCCGAAATGCTGGCGCACCTCCGCGACAACCTGCTCGCTAAGATTTGTCCGCCCGTCGTACATAGTCATGACAATGCCGACTAACTGCAGACGCTTATTCGCGCCTGAATCGCGCACTTGCTCGATCAGTCGGACAATCTTTACCAATCCTTCCAAGGCGAAATACTCACACT
Organism: Verrucomicrobiota bacterium; assembly: GCA_046729455.1. Lineage (GTDB taxonomy): Bacteria > Verrucomicrobiota > Verrucomicrobiia > Chthoniobacterales > UBA10450 > Udaeobacter. Next base: position 13,042 of record JBKPGQ010000141.1, on the reverse strand, counting down.
GAATTGGGGTCAGGAGTTCATCGGCGGCCGCAAGTGCGTTGCTCATCAGGATTCCAAGCGACGGCGGACAATCCAGCAGAACAAAATCAAACGTCTCATCTACGTGCAGCGGTTGGAGCGTTTCCGCCAGGCGCGTGAGATGATTCGGCATCCGCGCGATCTCGACCTCGGCGCCAGCAAGATCAAGGTCGGAAGGCACAATGAACAAGCCGTCGCGTTCTGTCGGAAAGATTCTTTCGATAATGGAGGCGTGGCCGATTAATGGCTCATAAAGACTGGTTTGCTCTACTGCTTGCAACCCAAACGAGCTGGTAGCGTTCGCTTGTGGATCAAGGTCGATAATCAAAATGCGACGACCTATCTCAGCCAGCGCGGCGCCGAGATTTACCGCCGTCGTGGTTTTGCCCACGCCGCCTTTTTGATTAGCGATCGCCACGATTTTCATAAGAAAAAGGGGCACGGCCGTCCCGGCTGTGGGGCACGCGGGCATTCCTGCCTGTCCGCTTCCCAGGCAAGGCGCCCACCCTCTCCACAGACAGAATGTCTGTGCTCAACGGCAGATGATGTTGCCAGTCGCCGCAAACGGAAACTAAATTTTTCGGATTTCAGATTTGAATTTCGGCAGTAGCGTTTAAACGTCCAAGATCGTGAAAGCTCCTCCAGTACCAATCGAACCTGCACCGACGGCGAAACCGCTGGAGGGCGAGAAACCGGTTGTCTTACGGAGCCAGGATGAGCGCGGCGTAGTCTCCCTGACGCTCAACCGAGCGCACGCGTTCAACGCCTTGTCGGAGTCAATGCTGGCAGCGCTGCAGCTCGAATTCGACGCGATAGCCGAAGACGAGTCAGTGCGAGTGGTCGTTCTCGCCGCCGAAGGCAAAGCGTTCTGTGCCGGTCATGATCTCAAAGAGATGCGGGCAAAGCCATCGCTTCAGTACTACGAGCGGCTCTTCAGCCAATGCTCGGAAATGATGCTTGCCATCCAGCGATTGCCTGTGCCTGTGATTGCTCGTGTTCAGGGCATCGCGACAGCAGCGGGCTGCCAGTTGGTGGCGATGTGTGATCTCGCCATAGCGGCAAGCACTGCAAAGTTCGCGGTCAGCGGAGTTAACCTGGGTCTTTTTTGTTCTGCGCCGGGCGTCGCGCTCTCGCGCAATGTTTTGCGCAAGGCGGCGTTCGAGATGCTCGTAACAGGCGAGTTTATCAGCGCCGACGACGCAAAGGTGCGCGGGTTGGTTAACCGCGTTGTGGAACCGGAACATCTCGATGCCGAAGTTGAGAAACTGGTTGCGGCAATCATTGCAAAGCCACGTGTCGCTGTGGCGATCGGGAAGGAATTCTTTTACCGGCAGATTGAACTGGGGATTGCCCAAGCCTTTGAAGCCGCTGCGCGGATCATGGCCTGCAACATGATGGATGAAGCTGCGCTCGAAGGCGTTCAGGCATTCATTGACAAGCGCCCGCCGCGCTGGCGCAAAGAAAAATGACATGCCGAACCTGTGAATTGGCGACGCGGCGAATTTTTCGCGCGCGAGCGCGCTTTGGGCTGTCGCGGCTTGACGCCCGTTTCGGCTTTCGCTCGAACGGTCGACCGGTTTAACCAGTTAACGATTTAACTTTTTTGTGCCTATTACTCTTCAAGAAGTGGCCGCGATGTCTGGCGGCGAGTTGGTTGGCGATCCAAAGCTTAAGATCACCGGCGCTGCATCGCTGGCAGAAGCGAGCAGCGGAGAGATCAGCTTTTTTGCTAATCGAAAATATATCGGACTGTTGCGCAAAACACGCGCTTCAGCTGTTTTCGTTCCGCCCGATTTCGCTGAACCGCTCGCTGCCGCTCGGGTTCGCGTCTCAAATCCTACCAAGGCGTTCGAGCAAGTTGTGCTCAAATTTGCACCCAAACCGATCACCTTTGCGCCGGGTATTCATTCGAGTGCGATTGTCGGGCCAGGCGTTCGCCTCGGAGAACGTGTTTCAATCCAGCCTCATGCGGTCATCGAAGACGGTTCCCAAATCGGCGATGACACGGTTATTGGCGCGGGCAGCTACATTGGACATGAAGCAATAGTCGGGTCGGCGTGCCTGATTTATCCGCTCGTGACCATTCGTGAGCGAAGCCGGATCGGCTCGCGGGTAATCATTCACAGCGGCGCGGTGATTGGTGCGGACGGCTTTGGTTTCGAAGTGGTCGATGGCTCGCGGCAAAAGATTCAGCAACTCGGGATCGTCCAGATCGACGATGACGTCGAGATCGGTGCAAACACGACCGTTGACCGCGCCCGGTTTGGCCGGACGTGGATCCAGCAAGGAGTGAAGATCGACAATCTCGTGCAAATCGCGCACAACGTGATTATTGGGGAAAATTCCGTGATCGTGGCGCAGACCGGTATCTCAGGCAGCACGCGTGTTGGCGAGCGTGTTATCATGGGTGGGCAGGTTGGCATAGTGGGCCATATCGAAATCGCCGACGGAACTATGATCGCGGCGCAAAGCGGCATCTCCAAGAGTGTTCCGGGAGGCGTTTGGTTCGGCTCTCCGGCAGTCCCAATTGCGGAAGCAAAGCAACAAATTGCCTGGATTCATCGGCTCGGGAAACTCTTTGCAAGAGTCAAAGAGATTGAGAAGAAACTGGGATTCTAACCGCGGCGCGCTCTAAGGAGAAGTGAACGTAGCGCTTCTGGCGAGATCCATTCTGCGCCGCACGCCTCGACGGTCTCTCCCTCCATGGAATCAGAAGTAGCCACCATTAGTTCGAATCGTTTCGCGTATTTGCTCGCCAGTCGCTCGATGATGGCGTCGGCTGTCTGGCCCGTGCGGGAATAAAAGACCTGGACGTCGGCCGGACCGGAAGTGGCCTCGATCTTTCTTCCTTTGCCATCAAAGACGACTACCACGCGCATACCGGTCCAATCTTGGTAATCTCGCAGCCGTTTGATCAACGCTTCGCGCGCCAGCGAGGACCGCCGCGCGTGAAGTTTGCGCAGTTCAGGCCACGCAAAAATAACGCTGTGCCCATCGACGATCAGATAACGGGCGCGCTGCGGCATTACCACATTCTGTGCATGAATTACCAAAACCGGGTCGTCACACAGGAATCAAATCGAATTCACGCTTCCGCAGCGGGTTCCTTCTTTGCCCGCTGCTTACCTGATGCCGGTTGCGCGGCGCTGGCTCGCAGCGCTGCTTTCTTGCGCTCCAGATATGCTCTCCGTCGCTTGCGTTTGGCTTGTACGCGGTGCTGTTGTCCCACGCAAGGTTTATCGGTCGAAACGATGACAAACGCAATCTACTTGAACTCGGATTATTTCACACTCCAAAGTTCGACCTGAAATCGCGATTGCGTTTCTGCGTCATTCGTTTAAAAAGGCACCATTCCATGACGCATCGGGAATCGGCGGCATTCTCCTCCACGCCGAAAAGCGTGGGCGGTCTTGCCATTTTGTTGCTCGTGTTGGCAGCGTTGTTCGGGTTTTTAAACAGTCAAAAGATGAAAACGCTCCGCGCAGCGGTGGCGACTGCACAGACTGCACGCGATGCAGCCGAACGCCGGATACGCGAAAAGCCGAATACCTCGGCCGGTGCCCCCGTAGAAGAAAAGGGTAAAGTCGCAGAGGCAGAAGACAGAGCCGCAAAAGCCGAGGCAGAGCTCGCGCAAATACAGAAAGAAAAGGCCGATCTGCAGGCCAAATTAGACGAGAATCAGAAAGAGATCGCTTCCTTGCAGACGCGCGTGCCGGACGTGGAAAAAAATGCGAATGCTTCGGCGACTGACAGCCCCGCCGCGACAGCCTCGGCGGATTTGCAGTCGCAGCTTGATGACCTTCGCCGTCAGCTGGACGGCGCAGAAAAAGAAAAGGCTTTCCTTTCCGAAAAACTCCAGGACATGCAAGAGCGCGCAGATCAGCCGAAGGAAGGAAAAAAACGGCGGGAAGTCGTTCGCGAGACTGGCCCGCGTCGAACAGGTTTGCGCGGGACAATCCTTGCAGTGAATCAGGCGTATAACTTCGTGGTATTAAATCTCGGCGCCCGGCATGGAGTCGAGTCGAATGCGGAGATGCTTGTTCTGCGGGATGGAGCGTTGGTCGGAAAAATTCGTATTTCCTCAGTTGAACCGGCGACCGCCATCGGCGATATCATCACCAACAGTTTGGCGCGCGGCGCTCAAATGCAACCTGGAGACAACGTCATTTATGCTGGCACAAGTCCGTAACCTTCGAACGATCATCGTCCCTGTTCTGCTGTGTGTATTGGTGGTAGCCATGACCTCATGCGCAACGCAGAAGGAAACTGCCCTTGTCAATGATCCGGACAACCGTCACGATTCACAGATCCCGTGGAACAAGCAGGAACCATGGGAGACTCAAGGGCAGTTCGCGAACATGACCGATAGACGGTAAAAGCGGGCAGGCAACTGTCGCGCTGTAGAGTGCGCTGTCCTCAGAGCACTCGGACGATCGGATAGCTTTACCGCTGAGGGCAGCGGGCGCTACAGCAGTTCTGATCAAATCCAGAAACCGGCTGGAATGACTCCGTTTTTGGGTATCACGACAATGCCGTCGCGGATGAAGTAATTATTTGCATCCAAATTTGGCGGTTTACCCTCCGGCGTAATCACAACGCCGTCGGCGATGCGGGCGTTTTTGTCGATGATGGCGCGATCGATCACGCAATTGCGTCCAATACCGATGGGCAGCTGTGACGAATCCGTTCGCTCTAATTCAAAATAATCCGCGCCCATCACGATGCTATTCCGGATCGTCGCACCGCTTTGAATAACACTGCGTATTCCCACCACGCATCGCTCCAAATGCGCATCCGAGATGATGCATCCATCCGAAATAATCGCCTGCCGCAGAGTGGCGCCATTGATTTTGCTCCCCGGCAAAAAGCGCGGATGCGTGTAAATCGGAGACTCGGGGTCGAAGAAACTGTACTCGGGCACTACATCGGTGAGATCCAGATTTGCCTCGTAGAATGCGCGGACTGTTCCGATGTCTTCCCAGTAACCCTTAAAAATGAACGCGCTGACATGCCGGTCTTGGATCGATAGCGGGATAATATGTTTCCCGAAATCGACCAGATCGTTCTGCAAGGATTGTATAAGCACCTCGCGGTTGAAGACGTAAATTCCCATTGAGGCTTGGAATAATTCCTCATCTTCCTTGGAACCGATGGCACCGAGCAGCTCCCGGCTCATCTTCATTTCCTGCAAAACTGCTTCATCGGTTGGCTTCTCTACAAAGCGCGTGATCCGTCGGTCAACGCCACTCTGCATGATGCCGAACTCAGAAACCAGATGCAGCGCAACGGGTTTGGTGGCCAAGGTGATGTCCGCCCCTAACCGGATGTGCTGATGCAGCAGCGCACGAAAATCCATCCGGTAAAGCTGATCGCCGCTTAAGATCAGGTAATAATCAAACGGACTCTCGAGAAAGTAACGCATGTTTTGCCGGACGGCATCTGCGGTTCCCTGATACCATTGCGAGCCGGCTGGCGTTTGTTGTGCAGCGAGAATGTCCACAAAACTGCGCGAGAAATTGTCGAACTTGTAACTGGCCTGAATATGCCGATGCAGCGACATGCTGTTGAACTGAGTTAGCACATAGATCGAGCGCAGCCCGGAATTAAGACAATTGCTGATCGGAATATCGACAACGCGATATTTGCCACCGAGCGGTACGGCAGGCTTGGCGCGGTCTTTCGTCAACGGGAACAAACGCGTGCCGGCGCCGCCGCCCATAATAATCGCGAGCGTCCGCTGAAGTGTACCGGGCGGCAGTGCCCCGACCTGCGCCGGACTTTTCATGAGCGAATCGCGCTGCGACTGGTGTTGCATTGTTTACCAATCAATAACTCAGCGGCCCCCGTTTTGCGGTAACTTTTTTTGCCGTCCGTGCTAAAACAACGCCAACGAACTGACCTTTTGCCGAAGATGTAAGGCGAAAGTGTCTGCTTCTTGCGGCTGAAGGCAGCCGCCGCTACAGTCCGGAAAAAATGTGCGGGATAGTTGGCTACGTTGGGCGCGCTCAAGCAGCGCCCATTTTGCTCGACGGGCTGCGTCGCCTTGAATATCGAGGCTACGACTCAGCCGGTATTGCTGTTGTAGATGGGGGCCAGCTTGAAACGCGCAAATGTGCCGGACGCATCGCGGCGCTCGCAAAATTAATGAGGGAAGAACCGGTCTCCGGTTCGCTTGGCGTCAGTCACACACGCTGGGCCACTCACGGCAAAGTGACCGATCAAAACGCGCATCCCCACTTTGACGCCAGTGACAAGCTGGCGCTCGTCCATAACGGGGTAATCGAAAATTATCAGGCGCTCAAAGATGAGCTAATCCGGAGCGGCGATACAAAGTTTCGCTCTGAAACGGATACTGAAGTGCTCGCCCATTTGGTTGGAAAACTTTACGACGAGTCATGCGCCAGCACTGTGGATGTTCCGGAAAAAAAAGCGCGACTGCTTGCAGCTGTACGCGCGGCGCTTCGGCAAGTGATCGGTACGTATGGTATCACTCTGGTCCATGCCGATATTCCGGATTTCATGATCGGCGCGCGACGGGGAAGCCCACTCGTGCTCGGCGTGGGTAACGGCGAGAATTTTCTGGCCAGTGACGTGAGTGCAATCGTTGCCTACACCCGCGACGCTGTTTATTTGAACGACTTCGACATCGTCGCGGCAGGACAAGATAAGTTCGAGATCACTTCGCTCGCCGGAGACAGCAGTGAACATCCAGTCAGCAAGGTTGAATTTACGGCCGAAGACATTGGGAAAGGTGATTACCCCCATTACATGCTCAAAGAAATCTTTGAGCAACCAGACACTGTGCGCGACGCGATGCGCGGTCGCCTCAACGCGGACGAATGCACTGCAAAGCTGGGCGGCCTGAACATGACGCCCCCTGAGCTTCGCGATGTCGGCCGCATCGTTCTTACCGGTTGCGGCACGGCGCTTCATGCGGGCAGGGTCGGTGAATATTTAATTGAGCGACTTGCGAGCATTCCAACCGAAGTCGAATACGCCAGCGAGTTCCGTCATCGTAACACACCGATGACTCCCGAAACGCTGGTGTTCGCTATCAGCCAGAGCGGTGAAACCGCGGATACACTCGGTGCATTACGCGAAAGCCGGCGCAAAGGCTTTCGCACCCTGGGAATTTGTAACAATGTTGCCAGCACAATCGCGCGAGAGAGCGACGGAGGTGTTTACATGCACGCCGGGCCGGAAATCGGCGTCGCCGCCACGAAATCGTTTACGTCGCAACTTGTCGTTCTTACGCTCCTCGGACTGCTCTTTGGTCGGATGCGAAATCTTTCCGGAACTGATGGAAGCCGCGTGATTGAAGCGCTCGAAGCATTGCCCAGCCAGATCGAAGCCGTTCTGGATCTTAGCGACCAGATCAAGGCAATTGCCAGAAAATATGTCAATGCCAATGGCGTGCTTTTCTTCGGCCGGCAATTCAACTTCCCGGTCGCGCTCGAAGGAGCGCTCAAGATGAAGGAAATCACCTACCTGTTTGCGGAAGGGCATCCCAGCGCCGAGCTAAAACATGGCGTTATCGCACTGGTTCGTCCGGATCTACCTTCGGTGTTTATCGCGCCGGACGATTCGGTGTTCTCTAAAAACCTGAACAACATCGAGCAAGTGAAAGCCCGCAAGGGTCCCGTCATTGCAGTGAGCAGCGGAAATGGTCCGAAGCAACTCAAAGAAGTTGCCAACGAAATAATCGTGCTGCCGGACGCGCCCGAGTACGTAATGCCTATTCTGGCCGTCGTCCCGCTTCAACTTCTCGCTTATCATCTCGCAGTCGAGCTCGGCCGAGACGTCGATAAGCCACGCAACTTGGCAAAAAGTGTGACCGTCGAATGATATTGGCTAGTCCCGGACGTCCGCCGCGATGTCCAGCCGGCGTCGCGGAACGTCGATACCGATTTCCTCCCGCTGGAAATTTAGCGGTTTTGCAGTAAACTGCGCGCGCTCCAGCATTCTTCCCAGGTGCAACACAACGAAGAGTACGTGCTCAAAGTCCTCGAGGAGGGTGGACTCATCACACGCCAGCAGATCGACGGCGCGCGGTCACTTCTAAACGGCGAGCCGGGCGTAGTCGATGTTTTGATCAAGGACGGAGTTGTCTCCGACGTGGAGGTCTCGCGCACGCTCGCTGCGCAAGCGCACATGGATTGGATCGATATCTCTTCCATGGTGATTCCGCCACAAATTATCAATCAGATCCGAGGCGAAGACGCGCGTCGTTTTAAAGTAATCCCTGTCGCATTCGGCGAGACCGGTCTGGTAGTGGCGGTCGGTAATCCACTCGACATCGATACGATCGACAGCATGAGTTTTCTCCTGCAACGCGAGCTGGAACTGGTATGCACCAGCCCCCAGAAAATTCGCGACGCATTGATCAAATACTACGGGACCGCCGACGAAGCAGCCGACGTTCTGCAGAAAAAAATCGGAGAAGATGTCGATCTCGGATTGGAAATTGGCGATGGCTCGGAAGCGACCGCAGTCGATGAAGCCGATGCGCCAATTATTCGGCTGGTCTCTATGTTGCTGATCGAGGCGCACCGAGCTGGCGCCAGCGATATTCATCTGGAACCGCTGGATAAAAAGTTTCGCGTTCGCTTCAGGGTCGATGGCGTGTTGCAGGAGATGCAAGCGCCACCGAAACGTTTGCAATCCGCCATCATTAGCCGGCTCAAGATCATGACCGGTTCGATGAGCATTGCAGAGAAACGCCTCCCACAGGACGGTCGGATCCAGGTAAAAATCAAAAAAAAGCCAATCGATCTTCGCGTCTCAACGATTCCTACCAATCACGGTGAGAGCGTCGTGATGCGCCTGCTGGATAAATCCAGTCTAAAGCTCGGCTTGCCGGAGCTTGGATTTTTCTCGGACGACCAGGAAACGTTCGAACGGCTGATCAAACTGCCGGACGGCATTTTACTGGTCACTGGCCCTACTGGTTCTGGAAAGACGACCACTCTCTACGCCTGCCTCAACTATATCAACAAACCCGACCGCAAAATCATCACGGTGGAGGAGCCGGTCGAGTATCAAATGACGGGCATCAATCAGGTGCAGGTGAACACTGAGATTGGAATGACTTTCCCGGCCGCCTTGCGTTCCATTCTACGCCAGGCACCGAACATCATCATGATTGGTGAAATTCGAGACCTCGAGACAGCGAGCATTGCTACGAACGCGAGCCTCACTGGACATCTTGTTTTTAGTACGCTGCACACCAATGACGCTCCTTCTGCGGTGGCGCGCTTGATCGATCTCGGTGTTCAGCCGTTTCTGGTGGCGTCCTCCGTGCGAGCGATCATGGCACAAAGGCTCGTCCGCCGATTATGCGCACATTGCAAACAACCAGGGGAACTCAGCGAGACAGAATTGCGCGCATTGCGAATCGAGCCCGGTCAGCTCTCCGAGGCTCAAGTAATGAAGCCGGTAGGGTGCGAGCGATGCCGTCAAATCGGTTACAGGGGTCGAATGGGCATCTTTGAAATTTTTGTGATCGACGACGATGTGCGCCACATGATCAACAAACGCAGCCCGACTTTGTCGTTGCGGCAACGCGCGCGTGAACTTGGCATGCGCACGCTCCGCGAAGACGGGATCCGCAAGGTGCTCGCCGGTCTCACCTCTGCGGAAGAAGTCATCTCCATCACGGTCGGGGACGTAAGCTGATGAAACATGCAGGATAAGCAGTTAGCCGAATTTTTTGTCGAGCAGCGCGTGCTTGAGCCTTCGCAGGCGGAAGACGTCCTGAGCGAAGTAGAACTGAATGGGAAAACCGTTGCGCAGGCCATGATCGATGGCGGCTTCATCGACGAGCACGGCTTTTACCAGACAATTGCAAACGGGCTCGGCACTGACCTGATCGATCTAACTGAACGTGATATCGGGCCGGAGATTTTGCGTCTCATTCCCAGCGGCTTGGCTCGGCTACACGACGCTCTTCCGGTTGAGATGAGCGGACCAACATTGCGAGTCGCCCTCGTCGATCCGTTCGATCTTCACGCTGCGGAGGACCTTCGCTTTGCACTCGGTAAAGACATCCAGGTCGTTGTTTCGCCATCGGATCAAATCGAAGACCTGATCAAACAGTCTTACGGCACCGACACGACGAGCATGGAAGAAGTTCTCAAGCAGCTCGGCCAATCTGGCGAACTTCTCTCCGCCTCAGACGGACGCGAAGGAAACGGCGAGGCTGCAGTCGAAGCCGAAGCAAACGCAACACCGATCATTCGCTTTGTCGATCTCATTCTTTACCAGGCGATTCAGGACCGCGCGAGCGACATTCATTTCGAGCCATTCGAAAATGAGTTCAAGATCCGCTATCGCGTTGATGGCGCGCTGTACGAAATGTCGCCACCACCGCGTCATCTTGCTCTGCCCGTCATCTCGCGGCTGAAAGTGATGGGAAATATGAATATTGCAGAAAGACGCTTGCCCCAGGATGGTCGCATTCAGAAGCATATCGCCGGACGCAATGTCGATCTTCGAGTTTCAACATTGCCGACTCAATTCGGCGAGAGCCTCGTGCTGCGGGTTCTTGATCGCAGCATCGTGAATCTGGACCTCGAAGCACTCGGAATGCCCGATTACATCTACAATTTTCTGCTGCAGATGATCGAGCGCCCCAATGGCATCTTCATTGCGACTGGACCGACCGGCTCTGGAAAGACAACGACCCTTTACTCCTGCCTGCGTAAGGTCAATACGATTGATTCGAAGCTCCTGACCGCAGAGGAGCCGGTCGAATACGATCTGGAAGGAATCGTGCAAGTTCCCGTAAACGAAGCCATCGGCCTGACGTTTGCGCGCGTCCTGCGCTCATTTCTGCGCCAGGACCCGGACCGCATCATGGTCGGTGAGACACGCGATCTTGAGACCGCGCAAATTGCAATTCAGGCATCTCTGACCGGGCACCTTGTTTTCACTACGCTCCATACAAACGACGCGCCCGGGGCAATCACGCGTTTGATCGACATGGGTGTTGAGCCGTTTCTAATCTCATCCACGCTGGAGGCAGTCCTCGGTCAGCGTTTACTGCGCAGCATCTGCCGACAGTGCCGCACAACTTACAAACCGAGCGAAACGTTACTGGCTGAGCTGAGAATCGCGCGGCAGGACATCGGCACAAAACAATTCTTTTATGGTAAAGGTTGTGACGCGTGTAACAACACCGGCTACAAAGGGCGAAAAGGAATCTATGAGCTTCTGAGAATTACCGACCCGATTCGTGAACTTATTAATGAACGCGCGCCAACGGTTACCTTAAGGCAAAAGGCGTTGGAGCTTGGAATGGTAACACTGCGACAGGACGGCTTGCGCAGCATCTTCGCGGGAGACACCACCGTCGAAGAAGTGTTGAGATATACGTGAAGAATTTAACGATTCAGCGATTTAGTGACTTAGCGATTGGAATAGACTACGAGAGGTCAGTTTAGTTTAATCACTAAATCATTAAATCGTTAACTCGTTAAATTTCATCATGCCGCGGTTTAACTACGTAGCTCTCGATGCCCGGGGACAGGAAGCGACTGGGTTAGTTGAAGCCGCTTCGACCAACGACGCCATCGGCCGACTGCGTCAGGCTGGCTATTTTCCCACGAGCATCTACGAGGAGGCTGTCGCCCGCTCCGACGACAAAGTGGCTCGGCGCCGCGCGGCGAAGATAGCGCGCGCGACTAAACCGCGCGCGAAGACCGGAATTGTTCTTTTCCAGCGCACGAAGGTTAAGCCAAAAATCCTAATGATTTTCACGCGTCAATTGGCAACGCTGATCGATTCCGGGCTGCCACTGCTGCGGAGCTTAACCGTTCTCGCGAAACAGGAGCGGGATAAAGTTTTGAAGAACACCATCAACAAACTAGCCGACGCGGTCCAGAGCGGTAACACATTTTCGGACGCGCTGGCACTGCATCCGCGAATCTTTAACAATTTGTACGTTAACATGGTCAAAGCCGGCGAAGTCGGCGGCGTCCTCGAATTGGTGCTCAACCGGCTTTCGGAATTCCAAGAGAAAGCTGCCAAGATCAAGAACAAGGTCGTGTCGGCGATGGTCTACCCGATCATTGTGATGACAATGGCAGTGGGCATCTTGGCTTTTCTCCTTGTCTTCATCGTGCCGAAATTCGAAGCGATCTTTCACGACATGCTTGGTGACAAACCGCTACCGGCCATCACCTCGTTTGTTATCGGGGCGAGTAGCCTCGTTAAGGATCATGGTCTTGTTCTGGTTGGGGTGATTGTCGTCGCGGTGACGGCTTACAAATTTATTGGCCGCACGCGAGGCGGGCGATTCGTGATTGACAGTTTCAAACTGCGCATGCCGCTCTTTGGCGATTTGAATCGCAAAACGGCAATCTCACGGTTTGCGCGCACACTTGGAACGCTGGTCACGAGCGGTGTGCCGATTTTGCAGGCATTAAATATCACCCGCGAAACCGCCGGCAACGCCGCAATTGCCGCGGCGATTTCACAGGTGCACGACAGCGTGAAGGAAGGCGAGTCGATCGTTCAACCGCTGGAGGCCAGTCGCGCTTTTCCGCCGATGGTGATCAGCATGATCGATGTGGGCGAAGAAACCGGTAAACTTCCAGACATGCTCCTGAAGATTGCCGATGTTTATGACGACGAAGTCGATAACTCGGTCGCAGCCCTCACATCGATGCTCGAGCCAATCATGATCGTATTTCTCGCGCTGATTGTCGGCACGATCGTGCTAGCTCTCTTCACGCCGCTTATCAGCATCATCACCGGCTTGCAGCAGCAAACGTGACCGGCTTCGCCGAAATGACGAGGCACGAATGTCGAATGTCGAAGGAATGACGGGAATGCCGAATGGCGAGAAAGTCACGCTTGGTCGAATTCGTCATTCGGGCTTCGTCATTGATTCGTCATTCGTCATTCGTCATTCGTCATTTTCCGCTAGGAGCGCTTTCACTCTCATTGAACTAATCGTCGTCACCGCCGTTATCATCATTCTGACTGGATTGGTTCTAAGCACAGTCGGCTACGTTCAGAAGAA
>JBKPGQ010000140.1:0-4492 GCA_046729455.1 Verrucomicrobiota bacterium | reverse complement strand
CCGCAGCGCGCACTTCGGTCATCTCGCTCTCGCTGGCCGCGATCGGTCTTATCATCCCGACGGTCTTTCATCTGGCCGCCGACCGCACTCCTGGCGGCTGGAGCCAGCTGGTCGAGCAGAAACTCTCATTAGCCATCGCCGTTGTCTTGTTCCTTACCTATTTTTGCATGCTTGGTTTCTCGCTCTGGACCCACAAGTATTTCTTCCAAGGCGCTAAGGAACATGTCGAAGAAAGAGGCAGGCAATGGTCGCGCGGCAAAGCCATTACTATCCTGCTCATCTCGACCGCCGTGGTCGCACTGCTCTCGGAGTTTCTCGTCGGCACGATCGAAAACGTCCGGGATTCCGTCGGCCTGACCGAGGTATTTGTTGGTGTGATCGTGGTGGCGATCGTGGGTAACGCGGCCGAGCACTCGACTGCCATCCTCATGGCGATGAAAGACAAGATGGACCTTAGCGTCGGCATCGCGATTGGGTCCAGTTTGCAAATCGCGCTTTTTGTCGCGCCCGTGTTGATTTTTCTCTCCTACCTTTTCGGGCGACCGATGGACCTGGAATTCACGATGCCGGAAGTGGTCGCGGTCGTGGCCTCGGTTTACATCCTGTTTCAGATCAGCGGAGACGGCGAGACGAACTGGATCGAAGGCATCCAACTTCTTTCGGTCTATGTGATTCTCGGGATTCTCTTTTTCTATCTGCCGGAGCCGCAACACGTCGCACCCTAGGCTTCGCGCGATTTAACTTGTCAGCGCGGACACGCCTAGTAGAGCTTTAGCAGTTGTTTCAATCCCCCTCTACCTAACGAAATAAACAAATATGGCGCGCAAGTGCAGTTCACCTGGATGTGGGTTTTATCTTCCGGATAAATATCCACTGGACAAATGTCCTTGGCACATGGCACCGGGCCAGGGGCCAGTTAAGATCGCAGCTGCACTTGCAATTGCTGCTGCCGGTTTGGGCGGCGGTTTTGCTTATAAAAAGTTTAGGACTTATTTGAGCGAGAAGAAGCTGCGCAGGGAGCGCGAAGAATCGCGACAGCGGCAAGCGCGTGAAGTACAACAAGCCGCATCCGTTGTTCGTAAACGGAGCGTCACTCGAAAGCGGCCGCGCACGCGGAAAAAATCCGCAACGAAGTCGAAGCAAAAATCGTCTAGATCGAAAATTAGCCAGGACGCGTCCTGAATTTTACAAGTCCGCTGACGAGTCTTCGGGAGTCAGAGTCATTCGGTTCGGAGCGCTGTCATCGGGTTCACGCGAGTGGCGCGCCTCGCCGGCAAGAGACAAGCAAGAAGCGCCGCACTAGCGAGCATCAAGCTTGCGCTGACGAGCGCCAATGGGTCGGTCGGACTTACTTGATACAGGATTTTGGCCAAGACGCGCCCTGCACCCAACGAAAGAACAAGCCCGATGCCGACGGCGAGAGCCGTCTGCATCGCCGCTTGTCGCATAATAAGGCTGAAAACGTCGCGCCGATGTGCGCCCAACGCCATGCGGATTCCGATTTCGCGGGTCCGGCACGCGACGGCATAAGCTTTCACACCATAAACACCCACGACAGCTAGCAGCAGTGCGATTGTGCCAAAAGCCCCGAAAAGAGTTGCCCCAAGTTTAACGATCCAAAGGTTCGGCGACCTCTCCATGAGATCCACATACGGGACCATCTGCAGCAGCGGCAGATCGGGATCGAGCTCGCGCAGGGTTTGTCGCAGCGCCGGCATGAACGCGACGACGGCACGTCGATCTTGCGTGTTGAGGCGCACATGCAGATAGGTCTGGCCGCTGTATCCTTGCGACAACGGAACAAACAGACGGCAAGTCACGGAATCGTTCTGAATGTCGTGTCGGTGTTTGCTCACGACACCGACTATTTCCATATCGTTAGACGAGCCGTCTTTCGGAGGTTGCGTGTAGCGGATATGTTGACCGATCGGGTCCTCGTTCGGGAAAAGCTTTTTCGCCATTTCTTCGTCGATGATCGCTACGCGGCGCGCCTCTTTGTTTTCGCATTCGTCCTGAGCAAAATCACGGCCCCTTAGGAGTTTTATGCCCAGCGCGTCGCAGTAACCAGGCGTGATCGCAGTGTAGAGCGAGTTGACGCTCGGGTCCGGCGCCTTCGGATCGGTAGGCATGGCGTCTTTTGTGCGCAGAACGCGGCGCGCGGTGGTGAAATCGGAATACGGCAGCATCGTGCCGATCGCCGAGGCCGTTACGCCAGGCAATTTTCGGACGCGTTGCACCATCTCAAACATCAACCGACGCGAATCAGCCGGCGTCTTTTTGATCAAGGTAAAATCGAACTCAGTGATGAGATCGCCGGGTGCGATAAACCCCGGGTTAAGTCCGGCTGCTTTGAGCGCGCCACGAAAAAATAATCCCGCGGCGAACAGCAACATCAACGAGAGCGCGATTTGCGCCATTACCGAAATATGACGCGGCGCAAAGAAACGACTCAACCGACCGATTCGCGCCGGCTCGCCGACTTGCTCTTTCAGGTCATTAACGAGATCGGCCTTTGCTGCTTTCAGCGCCGGGCCGAGGCTGAAAAGCATTGTTGCGACGAGGCAAAAGAAAAATGTGACTGCAAGCACCGTCGCGTCCGGACGCAGTTTGACGACGAAAGAAAAATTCACGGACGAAAGCAGACCGCGCAGTTGTTGAAATAAAAGATCGTTGCACCAGGCGCTGAAGACCAGGCCGATCGCGCCGCCGCAAACGGCAAGCAGAAATCCTTCGCACAACAGTTGCCTGACAATTTGCCAGCGTGACGCGCCGACAGCCAGACGGACCGCGATTTCCTTCGAGCGCGATGTGCCGCGCGCTAGCAGCATGTTCGCGAGATTTAAACACGCGATCAGCAAGACCGCGCCGGCCATCGCCATGAGCAATGTCGCGATCAGCGTGATTGGGCCGTCGTCCTCCGGTTGCGTGCTTAGGCTGAATCGCGACGGCGTTTGAATTTGTAACTCCCGCGCACCTTCGCTGCCCTCCGGTTGGACCGCATTCAATCGTTGCGCCAGGACCGGCAAACGGGCTTTCGCCGCGTCCATCGTCAGGCCGGGGCGCAGCCGCGCCGTGAGATTGAACGTGTAATTCTTTGGGTTCAACAGGTCGTGCGTCGTTTCGGAATCGCCAAAAGCCGACCCGAGCTGCGAACGGATGCCGACTGGCACCCAGATATCGGGCGCGACCAGGGCGTTCGCACCACTGAACCCCTCCGGCGCGATGCCGATAACGGTGTAAGGCTGCCCGTTGATGTGAAGCGTGCTGCCGACAAAATCATTGCGGCCGCCGTTGCGTTTCCAAAAGCCGTAGCTTGACACGACCACAGCCATGTTCGCATTCGGCGTACATTCCTCAGCGTTATAAAACCGGCCGCGAAACGCCTGCACGCCCATCATCGGGAAATAATTCTCCGAAGTCAGAAAAGCGAAGCTGCGCCGCATGTCGTGATCGCGCCCTATGCCCGCGACCGCGAACTCGATCGCGGCAACATCGACAAACACGTCTCCGCCGTTTTCGCGAAGCTCGCGGTATTCGTTGTAGGAAAACTGGCGATAATCGTGGGTCGCATTCTGCCGGGCCGTGAACACATTTACAACTTCGTCAGGCCGGACCGGTACCAGCGGCTTCAGCACCACTCCATTGATCAGCGCGAAAATGGCCGAGTTAACGCCGATTGCTAACGCAAGCGTCGACATCGCTACCGTCGTAAATCCTGGCGTCTTGAGCAGCTGCCGCACAGCAAATCTGAAATCCGGAATCATAACGATCGTCGTTTGTCTTCACTGAGATGCAGCTCGCCTCGGCTTTGGATTCAACAGTTGTGCGTTGGGCCGAATAATTTTCGCAATAACGACGAAATTGTTGGCCCGCCGCGGCGCTGGTGCCTTTCGGCTATTGGCGTGGTTGCTCACGAGTTCCTCGAGCGCTTCCCCTTCGCTGCGCCTGGGAAGCTGCGGCGTCCGGCAACGGTCCGTCACGTCGGAGATTTCGATTTGCGCGAGTCCGTGCATGCGCAATAAGGTCGCGCGTGCGCGGACTCCGCTGGGTTTGTTCTGTTCTGCTGCTGACGAGCGGGGTGGTGCTGCTTCTGATCGATGCGAGCGGCTGCGCCAAACACCGCCTGCCGGGCGGTTTGTCAAAGTTGAAGCCGTGTCGCTTAGCCGGAATCGATGAGGAATTGTTTTGCGGGAAGCTGACGGTTTTTGAAAACCGCGAAACTCGTACGGGCCGAACGATCGATCTAAACGTCGTCGTGCTGCCTGCGTTCGATCAAAAAAACAAAGCCGAGCCGCTGTTCGATCTGGCGGGCGGTCCGGGGGCATCGTCCGCTGACCGCGCAGATTTCTACGCCGGACCGGGCAAAGACTACCGCCGCCGGCACGACGTGGTGTGCGTTGATCAGCGCGGCACCGGGAAATCAAATGGCCTTTCAATTCCTCGGGAGAAAACACCGAGCTATTACCTGAGCGAAATGTTTCCAGTCGATTAC
>JBKPGQ010000139.1:0-3577 GCA_046729455.1 Verrucomicrobiota bacterium | reverse complement strand
ATAATTCCGTTATCGGTGATTTGAATGCTCTCGGGGCAAACCTTTGTGCAACACTTTGTGATGTTGCAATAGCCGATCCCCTGCGTGTTTCGCAATTCCTCGATGCGATCCTCGATATCGAGCGGATGCATTTCCAACGCGGCGACATGAATTAGAAAGCGCGGTCCGATAAATTTCTCATGCATCTGGTGGTCGCGCAGCACGTGGCAAACATCCTGGCAAAGAAAGCATTCAATACACTTACGGAATTCCTGCACGCGATCGATGTCCTCTTGCTGCATTCGCCATGTGCCATCGGGCGCATCGGGCAGACGCGGCCTAAATGGTTTGATTTTTTTCTTTACGCGAAAGTTCCAGGAGACATCCGTGACCAGATCTTTCAAGATCGGAAACGCTTTTATCGGCTCGACCGTCACCGGTTTTTCCAGCGGGAGCTCGCTCAATCGAGTCATACACATTAGTTTCGGCATCCCGTTGACTTCCGCTGAGCAAGAACCGCACTTCCCGGCTTTGCAATTCCATCGGCACGCCAAGTCCGGTGCCTGTGTGCGCTGAATATCATGAACTGCGTCGAGCACGACCATGCCCTCGGCTACTTCGGTCGTATAATTGCAAAATTCGCCGCCGCTTGCATCGCCGCGCCAGATTTTGAACGTGGCCTTCATGATTTTAGCCGCTGATTCCATGGGTCGCACTGATCAAAAAGACGTCCATTCGTTTTATCCGTGTAATCCGTGGTCATTTCATTTCTTCGATGATTTCCTTCAAATAATCGGGCATTTCCGGCAACGGTTCCAAGCGAACTTGCATGGAGCCGTCTGCCGCTTTCGCAATAATCGTGTTCACTTTGGCAAACTGCTCGGTTTTGTCGGGATAATCGTCCCGGAACTGCGCGCCGCGACTTTCCTTTCGTTCCAGCGCAGCGCGCGTGATCGCTTCAGAAACTATGAGCAGATTTTTTAAGTCGAGCGCAGTGTGCCAACCCGGATTGTATTCACGATTGCCTGTGACGGCGGCGTTTTCAGCCCGTTTTTTAAAATCACCAATCTTCTCCAAAGCGTCGCGCATCTCGCTTTCGTTACGCACGATACCAACCAAATTCTGCATGGTGTCCTGCAAATCCTTTTGGACCTGATAAGGATTTTCGCCGTTGCTTCGGCCAAATGGAGTAAGCGCTTCACGCGCGACGCTTTCGATCTGTTCCGCCTGAGGCGGATCGATTTTGCCTAACGAATTCTCCTTGGCAAATTTCGCAGCGAATTCGCCGGCGCGCTTCCCAAAGACCAAAAGATCGGAGAGCGAATTGCCACCCAGGCGGTTTGCGCCGTTAATGCCCGCGGCGCATTCACCCGCGGCAAACAAGCCGGCTACGCGCGACATCTGCGTATCGGGATCAACACGCACGCCGCCCATAATGTAATGCGTTGTTGGGCCGACTTCCATGGGTTGCTCCGTAATATCGATGTCAGCCAGTTGTTTGAACTGGTGATACATGCTCGGTAGTTTGCGCTTAATGTGTTCGGCCGCGTTCGGCAGCTTTTGTTTGATCCAGGAAATATCAAGATGAACGCCGCCGTGGGGGCTCCCCCTGCCCTCTTTGATCTCGCGCACGATACAACGTGAGACATGATCTCGCGTCAGTAGCTCCGGCGGACGCCGGGCGTCCTTGCTGCCCTGACAATAACGCCAGCCTTCTTCTTCGCTGTCTGCAGTTTGGGAACGATAATTTTCAGGAATCGCATCGAACATAAAACGGCGACCTTCTTTATTCGTCAGGATCCCGCCTTCACCGCGCACACCTTCGGTTACCAAGATTCCCATCACACTCGGCGGCCAGACCATTCCGGTGGGATGAAATTGCACGAACTCCATGTCGATTAACTCAGCGCCCGCGTTATAGGCAAGCGCGTGCCCGTCGCCAGTATACTCCCAACTGTTGCTTGTGATTTTGTACGCCCGTCCAATTCCGCCAGTAGCCAGAACCACCGCTTTGGCGTGAAAAATTTTGAAGCGTCCGCGTTCGCGTTCGTAACCAAACGCTCCCACCACGCGGTCGCCGTCTTTGAGGAGCGAAAGAATCGTGTGCTCCATATAAACGTCGATGCCTTGGTGCACGCCGTGATCCTGCAGAGTGCGAATCATTTCCAAGCCTGTGCGATCGCCCACGTGCGCCAACCGTGGATACTTGTGCCCGCCGAAATGTCTTTGCAGAATGCGCCCGTCTTTTGTGCGGTCAAATACGGCGCCCCACGCTTCAAGCTCTCGAACGCGATCAGGCGCTTCTTTCGCGTGCAACTCTGCCATGCGCCACTGATTCACGTATTGCCCGCCGCGCATCGTGTCGGCGAAATGCACCTTCCAGTTGTCCCGCTCATCGACATTCGCGAGTGCAGCGGCAATTCCGCCTTCCGCCATGACGGTGTGCGCTTTGCCTAACAAAGATTTGCAAACAAGTGCGACGCGCACACCGGCAGCGGAAGCTTCAATTGCAGCACGTAGACCCGCGCCTCCAGCGCCGATGACCAGAACATCGTGTTCATGCGTTTCATACTCCATAGTCAGGGTGCTGCGTGAGCGCGGTGCGTGAATCTCGGGAGCCAGCGATTCACCGATCGTTTGTACACGAAATAACTTTCGCCGAATCGCGCTTCCAGTCCGGGCTCCTCTACAAAAACGACATACAGGTGGAACAACACGAATATTGCAACGGCAAAAAGCAGAATCGCGAGCGACTGCTGATAGAGACCGAAACCCATCAGCATTAAGAACCCTCCTGTGTACATTGGATTGCGAACGAATCTGTATGGACCCACAGCAACAAATTCACGAGGCGGATCGAAGATGGCCGGCGTACCTCGTCCCCGGCATAACAAAGACCCCTGCACACGCGAACGCGATCAAACCACCGATTACGCCGACGAGGACTCCGGCAACGGTGATCGACGCTGGTAGCGGAACTTTCAAACGTTCGTCTAACGGCTGAACGCGCAACGCTAACCACCCGAAGAACAGAATAAACGCCGCCATGTAGCACAGCGCCCGGAACGCAACGAAAACCGTTGCCATGTCAGATGATTCTCCAATCTGTCCAGACACCCATCGCGCACAGGCGCACGTAAAGATCGGCAAACGCCACCCAGAAAAGACTAAGCCATGCCCAAAGCATGTGACGGCGATTGAAACAGCTCACGCAAGCATAGGCCCCATAGCACGTCGGCGATTTGGAAAATTGATCCAAAAAACCGCCGGCCAGATGCCGGAGCGAATGGCAACCAAAAGTATAGCCGGCGAGCAGCACAACATTGATTGCCAACACGATTGTGCCGATGCCAATCCCAAACCCATCTTGAAACCAGAGCGCCTTCCAAACGTCGTAGGCCAGAACGAGTAGGAACAAGAACGCGAGGTAAAGAAAGTAGCGATGAACGTTTTGCATGATGAGCGGAAACGAACGCTCGCCCCAATAACTTTTCCGCGGTTCGCCGACCGTGCACGCAGGGGGATCAGCCCAGAACGCCTTATAGTAGGCGCCGCGATAATAATAACATGTGACCCGGAATCCGCCCGGGGCCCAAAG
>JBKPGQ010000138.1:0-17125 GCA_046729455.1 Verrucomicrobiota bacterium | reverse complement strand
CCTTAAAGGCGGTCATCTCGCCGGTGACTACGCTGTCGATATGCTGTTTGTCGATGGGAAGGTTGTCGAGTGTTCAGCCTCGAAAGCTTTCGGTGTCGCGACTCATGGCACGGGCTGCACGTATTCGGCGGCAATAACGGCCGGTCTTGCCTCTGGCCTGCCGATAGAACAGGCGATCAGGCAGGCCAAGAAGTTTGTAACCGAATCGATCCGGAATTATTTCCAATGGGGTAATCTTCACGCGCTTCATCATTCGATCTGACTTGGTAGGGCGCGACCGCCGGGCGCGCCGAAACGCTGAACGGACGGCTCAAAGATCCGTCCCCACCTCTACCTGGCGACTTCAGGCCCTATCGTGGTCCTCCTTCTTCTCCCAACGCTTTAACTGCATCGCTTCGAGTGCAGCGACAGTTTCCGCTTGTTTCTTGCTGCGGCCGCTGCCCTGGCCAAGAACAATTCCCTCCCAAACAACCTGTGAGACAAACGTCTTCTCATGCTCAGGTCCGCTTTGCGAAACTAATTCATAAATCGGACTGCGCGGCGAGATGCTTTGCAACAACTCCTGAAGCTGACCCTTGGGATTGATGTCCACTGGTGTCTCCGCGAGTTGCTCGAGATCACCACGAGTCTGCGTTAAAATGAACTCTTTCGCTGCTTCGAGACCGCCATCGAGGTAAATGGCACCGATGAGCGCCTCGAATGCATCCGCCAATGTGGACGTGCGCGCCCGGCCGCCACTGCTTTCTTCGCCGCGCCCCATCAAAATGTAACGTCCCAAGTCGAGGGTGGCGGCATGCGTGCGCAACGCTTCGCGAGAAACCAGGCGCGAACGCAGTTTTGTTAGTTGTCCTTCGGCTTCGGCTCCAAAATGGCGAAACAGATACTCGGTAATAACCAGCTGGAGAACAGCGTCGCCGAGAAATTCCAAACGCTGATAATCAAAATGATAACGTTGCGCCTCATGACCGAGGCTGGGATGCGTGAGCGCCTCTGCCAGCAAAAGTGAGTTCCGGAATTTGTAGCCAATGCGTTCTTCGAGCGGTGTCACTTCTTTGCCATTCTGAGCGAAATCGAAAAATCTCTCAACTCAGAACGACTACGGATCGCCTAGCGAGAACAAGGCCCGGCAGTAATCGCACAACTAAGGGACAACCAACATCGTGAAAGGCGCAGCCCGCTATCGCTTTTGGTAAACCTCGAGCGAGGTGACCACATCCAATGCGCGCTGCAACACGGGATCGTGGGCTGGCGGCTTCTCCGGCGCGTGGCCGCGGCGTTGCTGCGCCACCTCTGCTGCTTCAACCTCGGGATTGGTTCCGGCTAACAGTGCTGCCTCATTCATGTGTGGCCTGCCGGCTTCGTAAACAAACGGCCCCATTCCTTTTTCGCCGCTGAATTGGAAAATCTGCCGCTTGTCTGCCATCGACATTTCGACAGGCAAATCTGGTTTTATCCCCTCCGGAAACAGTGGACGACCGTCGGGGGAAACCATTTCCGCGACCGCAACGCGTAGAATTTTGCCGCTCGGCAGTAACAAATCGGAGTATTCAGCTGCGCGACCGGCCGTTGTTTGCCCGATGACCAGGGCCTTGTTGTAAAATCTCAGTGCAGCAGCGATCGCCTCGGCTACACCAACCGTATCGGCGTCGGTAAGTACCATGACCAGGCCGCGAAACGAGGGATCACGATCCGAACCGAAGATGCGGTCCTGACGTCCCGTCGGCTTGCGCAAGGTAAAAAGCGTTTTGCCTTTGGGACAAAACCGCTTTGCAAATTCGGTGGCCAACGGCAAATCAGTGGTTACCGGGCTGGCGCGAAGGTCCACAATGATGGCGTTCACGTTTTTCGCGGCGAAATTGCTCAGGGTCTTGTCCAACGCCTGAAGGTTAGCTGCATTTAATGAACCGATGCGCACGTACCCGACGTGCCCTCCGATAATTTCACTGTAAAAGACGCTGGGCCCTTCCGCCGGCGCGTTCTCCTTGGCGGGCAAAAGCATTACGCCGCGCGGCAGCCGCATCATGAGGCCCTCAACCGCCGCCCGATTCAATTCGGTATCTGTAATTGCATCTGGATTTGTAAAATTAGTTTTTAATAGCGTGATGACTGCCTGCAGGTCAGCCGGGCCTAACGAATTGACCAGATCCTCCGTTGTCGGGCTGGCGGAGGGCGAAGGCGATGAGAGCGCGGATGGTCTTGCCGAAGCGGCGGGCCTGCTTGGAGGCATTACAGTCGGCGGCGGAGTTTGCGCCAGCAGGTTTATCGCCATGAAGAAGCTAATGAAGGACAACGACGTGAATAGAGACATTGGAACAGATGCCGACCTATAACGCATTTTCTAATTGCGCGAAAATTCGAAATCTGAATATCGAATTCGGAGTTCTCTCAGTTGGTTGCACCCAGGGCAATGTCGCGTCGGTAATGGCAGTTCTCGAAATGAATGCGCGAGACAGCCTCGTACGCGCGTGGGCGTGCGGCTTCGAGCGTTGATCCAAGCGCAGTCACAGCGAGAACGCGACCGCCGGCGGTCTTAAGTTCGCCGTCCGCGCGCTTGGTTCCGGCGTGAAAAATCTGAACGTCCTCGAGCTTTGCCGCGTCGTCGAGACCTGAAATCGTTTTTTCAGCTTCGTATTTGCCAGGATAACCACCAGACGCGAGCACGACCGTGACGGCAGCGCGCGTATCCCAGTCAATTGCACACTTGCTGACATTTCCATCAATCGTCGCTTCCAACAGCGGTAGCAGATCGGATTTCATCCGGGGCAGAAGCGCCTGTGTTTCCGGGTCGCCGAAACGGCAATTGAACTCCAGCACGCGCGCGCCCTCGCTTGTGATTATCAAGCCCGGATAAAGAAGTCCGCGAAAAGTGATTCCCTCTTGCAGGAGACCGCGTAGCAGCGGCTGCATAATTTCGGTTTCGAATTTTGATTGAAGTTCCTTGTTCCAATTGTTGGCTGGGCTGAAAGCGCCCATCCCGCCAGTGTTCGGGCCCTGATTGCCGTCCAGCGCGCGCTTGTGATCGCGCGCCGATTCCAGCAGACGATAACTACTTCCGTCCACCAAGGCGTGCAGCGAACACTCTGTCCCATGCAAGAAATCCTCGACCACGATGCGCCGACCCGCGTCGCCAAAGCGACCCTGGTTGATCATCTCATTGATTGTGGATCTTGCCGTGGCGACATCAGGAGCAATGATCACTCCTTTCCCGAGCGCAAGGCCGTCCGCCTTGATCACGACGGGAAATTTCATTCGCTCGCAGTACTCCAGCGCTTCGCTGCTGTCGGAAAACGTCCTCGCCTCAGCTGTGGGAATTTTCTGCGTGCGCATCAGCTCTTTCGCGAAAATTTTAGACGCTTCAATGCGTGCCGCGGATTTGGTCGGACCAAACGCACGCAATTTTTCAGCAGCAAAGAGATCGATAATCCCTGCGGCGAGCGGATCGTCCGGACCGACTACCGTCAGGTCGATACGATTTTCCCTGGCAAACCGAACGAGCGCCTTCAAATCAGCCGTGGGAATGGCAACATTTTCAGCAATTGCCTCAGTGCCTGCGTTTCCAGGCGCGCAGAAGATTCGCTCTGAATGCGGAGATTGCGCGATCTTCCACGTCAGCGCGTGTTCGCGGCCGCCTCCGCCAATCATCAGAATTTTCATGAGGAATTAGTTTGACTGTAGAAGCAGCCGTGTCGGCTGCAAAGTTTACAACTGTGTTACCAAATGGCGTGTCTAAACCTTGCCCTTTATGACTGGTCTTGAGTAATCTTTGCTGCGTGAAAGGGATTCCTGGCACAATCCAGGGGGGCGGTGCAGCTTTTGCCACTACGCACTGGAGCGTCGTCGAAGCTTGTGCTGACGACGAGAATTCGGACACCGCGCTAGCTCGGCTCTGCCAGGACTATTGGCCGCCTCTCTATACCTTCGCTCGTCGACGCGGCAATAGTTCAGCTGATGCGCAAGATCTTGTCCAAGGCTTCTTCGCTTACCTGTTACAGAGCAAGGCTTACGCACAAACGGACCGCAGGAAAGGTAAGTTCCGTTCGTTTTTGCTCGCGTCCTTCAAGAATTACATGACCGACGCCTGGGATAAGGCGCGGGCAGCAAAACGTGGCGGTGATTGTGAGTTTGTGCTGTTGGATGACGAAGTCGAAGCGGCAGAGGCGCTCTATAGGTGCGTATCATCCTCTGTGAAATCGGATGAGGAGCAGCAGTACGAACAGACTTGGGCCACCGCTCTCGTCGCCCGTGCGCTCGAGCGAACCGAGGAGGAATTTCATCACGGACTCAAGGCCCGTGTCTTCGATGCATTGAAGCCGTTTCTTACTGGTGGCGTGGGCTTACCCAGTCAAGACGAGGTTGCTACGCGGCTCGAGATCTCGATCGATACATTGCGCAGCCACCTTTCCCGACTGCGTGCGCGATACCGGGAATTGTTGCGTGAAGAAGTCACCCGCACCATCGGCACTGCTGAAGACGTCGACGAGGAGCTGCGTCATCTTTGCGGCATAATTACCACCGGGCGCTAACTATTGGGGGAGCCTCGATGCCGCTTGCTGATGAAGAGGTTTTGCGTTGCGAACAATGTGGTGCGCCGCTTGCGATTGCCGCGGCTCCGGGAACCATTTCTAGTTGCTTAAACTGTCTTCTGCTCGGCGGTTTGGACGAAACTGAAAGCATAAACCGGCGCTTTCAGCATTACGAGGTTTCGGTTTCCTCAGATGGCGTTACGCCCTCGGAACTTGGACGCGGCGCGATGGGAACAACGTATCACGCGATCGATACCAACCTGGGCTCGCCGGTCGCACTTAAGGTCATTGGGGCTCGTTACTCGGCAAATCCTGGGGCGCGCGAGCGTTTCCGGCGCGAAGCACAGGCTGCCGCTCAACTGCGACACCCGAATGTCGCGACTGTATTTCACTTTGGCGAAACTCCAGCTGGCCAGTGTTTTTACGCAATGGAGCTCGTGGAAGGCGAAACGCTGGAAGCCCGCGTGCGTCGGGACGGACCGTTGCCAGTGTCGGCTACGCTGGACGTCGCCGAACAGATTGCGCGGGCCTTGGCCGCCGCCGAAAAACATGGGTTGGTCCATCGCGATCTGAAACCGAGCAATATCATGGTTGTCTCGGGCGAACCGGACACTCCCGATCGATTGGCTGTAAAAGTAATTGATTTCGGCCTCGCTAAACCGGTTGTCGCCACGCCGGTTGCCTCGGATCAGCCCCAGCCTCGCTTCTCCGGCACCCCGGGGTTTGCCAGTCCGGAGCAACTTACTACTGGCGGTACTTCGCCTGACGCACGCTCGGACATCTACTCGTTAGGCGCGACGCTCTGGTATCTTCTTTCTGGCAAGCCACCTTTCGCGGGCCGAACGCTGGGTGAACTTCGTGAAGAACAATTTCAACGATTGCCACTCGAACAGCTCACTGCAGCAAAGGTGCCAGGGCCGCTTGTGGCGCTTCTTCGTTCGATGCTGGCGACTGATCCCGCCAAACGGCCGCAGTCAGCGAAAGAGTTGCTGGTCGGGTTGCGACAGTGTCGCGAAGCGATAGAAGCAAGGCCTCGCCGACGCAGGCTCATTCGACTCGCAGCGGTTGTGTTTCTAACCGTGAGCGGTCTTGGCCTAACGAGTTACTTCTGGTACCGCCAGCATTTCCGGGAACGACTGTCGTCGACGGAGCTGGCCACGCCGGAAAAAAGCATCGCCGTCCTACCGTTTGAAAACCTGAGCAGTGACAGAGAGGGCGCGTATTTTGCCGACGGCGTTCAGGACGATATTTTGACCAAACTGGCAAAAATTCGCGATCTCAAGATCATCAGCCGCACCAGCGTGATGCAATATCGCGGGAAACGAAATATGCGCGAGATTGGCGCCACATTGGGAGTGTCTCACGCGCTGCAGGGCAGCGTTCGCAAAAGCGGAACACAGCTTCATTTGAACGCCCAACTAATCGATACACGCACCGATACCTATGTTTGGGCGGAACAATACGACTGCGATTTGAACGGTGTCTTTGCAGCGCAGAGTGAGATCGCATTAAGGGTTGCAGACCGGCTCCATGCCAAAATGTCCACTGCTGAGAAACTAGACATGGCGCGCCCCCCAACGGCCAATCTTGCCGCCTTCGAGCTCTATACTCGCGCCAAGAATCTTCTTTTAATGACGAGCTTTAACCCCAGCGGGAAGGCCAATTTGCTGAAAGCGGCCGATTTATTGAACCAGGCTATCGCGCACGATTCTTCATTTTTCCAAGCGCATTGTCAGCTCTCACACACGCACGACCTCCTTTACTTCTTTGGCTTCGATCGCACGCCTGCGCGCCTGGCGTCAGCCGAGTCAGCCATCCAGGCGGCATTTCGCCTCCGACCCGATTCAGGTGAAGCGCATCTCGCACGTGCCGAAAATCTTTACCGAGGATACCTCGATTATGATAGCGCTTTGGCTGAACTGGAAGTCGCCCGTCAAACTCTACCTAATGATCCTATGGTGTTTGAGCTGAAGGGCTACATCGACAGGCGCCGAGGGAAGCAAGAAGAGGCACTGCAGAATCTTGAGCGCGCGGTTGATCTTGACCCGCGCAACTTTTTTACCCTGCAACAGATTGCCGCGAGTTACAACCTACTCCGGCGCTATGCCGACGAAACAATCATGCTGG
Source organism: Verrucomicrobiota bacterium (assembly GCA_046729455.1). Classification (GTDB taxonomy): domain Bacteria; phylum Verrucomicrobiota; class Verrucomicrobiia; order Chthoniobacterales; family UBA10450; genus Udaeobacter. The sequence goes on along the minus strand of JBKPGQ010000138.1, from coordinate 10,475 downwards.
AGCGCGCGCTGGCCGTCAAACCGGGCGATGTCGATACGAAAATCGCACGCGCGTTCGTGGAATTGGATTGGAAAGGCGATACCCGCCCTCTGCATCAATTGATCGATGAAATCCGTGCGAAGAATCCTGCTGATGTTGAGAATGTGGCCGATGCCTGGCTCACTTGCGCACTCGCGGAGCGGGACGCCACCGCAGCAAAAGCTGCGTTAAGCGTATCAGGCGAAAACCCCTTAAGCGACGACATTATTCAGTTCAATCGTCCGTTTGTAGAAGGCGTTATCGCTCGCATGACAAATAACAGTGACAAAGCACGGGTTGCTTTCACTGCGGCGCGCGCGGAACAGGAGAAAGTCATCCGTGCTCAGCCAGACTATGCGCCCGCGCTGTGCGTACTTGGTTTAATTGATGCCGCTCTGGGCCGGAAAGATGAGGCTTTACGCGAAGGCCGGCGCGCCGTGGCGCTTCTTCCGGTGGAACAAGATGCAATCAGTGGCACACGCATGATCGTGTATTTGGCAATGATTGCAGCGTGGGTTGGTGACAAAGATCTGGCCTGCGAACAGCTCGCAATCGCCAATCATCCACCCACTTCCATCACCTACGGCCAGCTGAAGTTGCCGTTTTGGGACCCGCTCCGCAGCGACCCGCGCTTCGAAAAAATCGTCGCCTCGCTGGCACCAAAATCCAAATAACGGCGGATTGATAACACGGAAGCCTGTGCGCCGCACGGGCGGTTCTACGCAAGCAGCGAAGGCAACGACAAATTCCTGCTCGCTTTCTTCTGTTTTTGGCGTTTGGCCAAATCCGTGACATCCGCGTGATCCGCGGTCGAAGAAAATTCCGGTATTTTTTGCAATGCCGAACAGTTTTTTCCTTTGGAATGGATGAATGGCCCCTGTAACTGGCAGAGTATTTTTTTATGCATGTCCAAATTCAAACCGCAGAAAGGAAACATAATGTTCAGCATTGAAGAAGTCAGAAAAAACAACAGAACCCGCCTGCTAATTTCATCGTTCGCGGCCCATATCGCTGCAACGGCCCTGGTCCTCATAATGGTCCTCGGTCCGTCCACGGCCTCGGCAAGGCGGCCACCGACGCCTGAGAACTTTCGCGTGACGGCCCAAACGGCCTACACCGTTACGGTGGCTTGGGATCCAGCCAGGAATAACTCAGGCGACTTCAATTACTATCTGTCGGGGGCCTACGGCGTTACCTCGGCCATCCTGCCAAAGACTGCCACGAGCCACACCTTCACCAGACTGCATTCGGCCAATCAGTATTGGTTCTTTATCTATGCCAGAGACGCAGGCGGAAACGTGTCCGGACAGCTCTCGGTGACGACCAGAACTCTTCAGGATACGACACCGCCGTCAACGGGGCCGGCGATCACGGTAACAGAGGTCGGTTCCAACTACGTCTCCATTTCCTTGACTCCCGCGCAGGACGACTGCCCTTTTCTCTCATACCAAGTATCAGTGAATGGCGACCCCTACACAGCCCTAAGCCCCAACCTGTCGGCCACCGTTCGCTTTCTCCGGCCGGAGACGACCTACAGCTTGACTGCCCGCGGCCGAGATGAGGGGAATTTCTGGTCACCATTCAGCGACCCCGTCAGCGTGACCACCCTGCCACCCAATCCAGATGACCACACACCGCCGAACACACCCGCCTATGTGAGCGCGTACGGTTTTGGCGACGGCAGCACCGAGATGCAAATCCAGTGGGCTCAATCCACCGACGATTTCGATGCCCAATCCAACATCCGTTACGACATTTACCTCAACGGCGTCCGAGAGGACGTCCGCTTTGGTTCCGCCGGCCCAATCACCGCTTACGGCGTATTCGGAGAAAACACGGTCGAAGTCATCGCCTCGGATACTGCCGGCAATGCATCGCCGCCGGCCACCACTACGATATTCTTCTAATAACTAGTCCCGTTCAGATTGACGTCGAATGCGCATTGTTCGCGGCAAGGCCCTGGTTTCAATTGCCGCTGGATCGCTGAAAACCGGCGCGAATGGAAAAACCGAAACGGCGGTGGGCAAATGACAAGGCAGCGCCGGTGGCAGCTAAAAATGGTGCGCGAAGGCAAATGCAAAATCTGCGGCACGCCAGCGGTGACAAGAATGCTTTGCGAAAAACATCGGCTCGCCGCGAATAGACGCGGGCGCAACGCCGTCCACAGGCGGCGCGGAGGAAGGCATCGCTACAGCGGTGCCGAATACGCTGGCGGCAAATACGCAACGACCATCTTTCACTTTCCTAAATGGTTGCTCAGCGAGCCGTTTATACTGCAATATTACCCGCAGGCCCGGATCTTTTCTTGTAGGCGACTCAATGACGAGAATGCGCCGATCGGCTTTGGCAAGTCCGTCACACAAGCGGCGAAGCGCTCGTTGTGCTGGGCGAGGAAGGAGCCCGAAAGGAGGAAGCAATCAACGGCGACAAGTATTGGACGGGCGCGGAAACTCTGGGCGACCCCACGCCTCTGATAAAAATCCGACCCGCCAATGCCAGTGTTTTGCATGTGCGTGCTGAGCATCTCGAAGCTGGTCTAAAACGAGCCGAGGCAAAAAGGTGAAGAGATGAAGCGAAGAAGTTTCATGCGTGAGCTTTCCGCTACCGTCCTTCTTGCGAAGCCCCCTGGCAAAAATCTTCGGGCAGGCGGCAGGCGGAGGACTTATACGGATGAGTTCACAAGGAATAAACCCGACCCTCAACGCTCATATTTCTCGTTGACCCCGCGATCGAACCACTCTTTGAGGCGAACCGTATGAAAACGACAATTACATCCACAAATTACTTTCACCATTTGGCTGGACGGTCTGCTTTAATTTTAGTTTCACTCCTGGCTGTCTGCTTTGGATTTTCGCCCATGGCAAGCGGCGGCTGGAACGTCGTCCCAAGCCCTAACACCGGCTCACCGAATAACTACCTCGTTGGCGTAGCAGCCATCGCGGCTAACGACGTGTGGGCAGTCGGCGCCTATGGCGTCCTTGGCACTACGGCTCAGCAGCTCATCGAGCACTGGGATGGCACGAGTTGGACACATGTGGCCGGCCCATCCCTCGCTACGCCTAACGAACTTCTGGCGGTCAGTTCCGTTGCCGCCAATGACGTATGGGCGGTCGGCGGATACAATTCTGGCGGCCAAGCTCTCATCCAACACTGGGACGGCTCGGCGTGGAGTGTGTTAACGCATCCCAACCCCGGCACGTTCAATCGCTTCTTTGGCGTTGCCGCGGTATCAACTAATGACGTCTGGGCCGTGGGAGTAACCAGCAACGGCGGGCTAAGCGAGACGCTTGTGGAGCATTGGGATGGTACAAGTTGGACCACTATCCCCAGCCCGAACATTCCAAACCAGCATAACCAGCTCAATGCTGTGACGGCCGTTCCCGGCGCACCCAACGAGCTCTGGGCCGTCGGTGAAGCGGGTCCTTCCGCGCTGATCCTGCATTGGAATGGCACACAATGGAGCATTGTCCCCAGCCCGAATGCGGGCATCGTTCCCCACTTGATGAGCATCGTGGCAATTTCCGCGAATGACGTTTGGGCAGTCGGCTGGACCGGCAGCGAATCAGGCCCAGTCACATTGACCCTGCACTGGGACGGCTCGACATGGAGCGTGGTTCCTAGCCCGAACCCCAGCGCCACCTCCAATCACTTGTACGGAGTTACCGCTCTCGCCACGGGAGAGGTCTGGGCCGTGGGCGATTTCAATGCAACGGGAGGCAATCAGCGAACTTTGTTCTTGCGATGGAATGGCACGGCCTGGGTGCAAGTGCCCGGCGACAATACCGGTCCGAATGGCGTTCAGTTCTTCGTAAGAGCGGTGAGCGCGATCAGTGCGAGCGACATCTGGGCTGTCGGTGACAACAGCCATACGCTTGCCGAGCATTGGAATGGCACAAGCTGGAGCATCGTCTCCACTCCGAATGAAGGCCTTGGCGACAATATCCTCAAAGGCGTAAGTGGCAGCGCCTCAACCGATGTCTGGGGGGTAGGTTATTATGCCTTTGGCACTTGGAGGCAGACACTCATCGAGCATTGGAACGGCATAGAATGGAGCATTGTTCCCAGTCCCAATACGAATAACCGGCTCAATGAGCTCAACGGCGTGGTCCCCATTTCCCCGTCGAATGCATGGGCCGTGGGGAGTGCTAGCAGCGGCAACGCCCTCGACCAGACAACGTTGACTCTGCACTGGGATGGCACAGCTTGGAGTATCATCCCCAGTCCAAGCCCCGGCGCGCTGCGGCTCAATGCACTGTACGCAGTGGACGGCAATTCGGCGAACGATGTGTGGGCCGTGGGCAGTTTTACGAACACCGGCGAATTCGCACAGACGCTCGTCATACACTGGGACGGAACGAGTTGGAATGTCATTCCTAGTGCGAATGTGTCGGGAGACAACAACGAACTCTATGGCGTGGTGGCGCTCGGCCCGGACAACGTCTGGGCGGTAGGTTACCACGGCAACGCTGCGTTTGGCTTTCTTACCTTGATCGAGCACTGGAACGGCTCGACGTGGAGCATCGTCTCGAGTCCCAGCCCCTTTAGCGACGACATTTTGCGTGCTGTATCCGCTACGGGCGCAACTGACATCTGGTCGGTGGGTAGGTCGCGGAATCCATCTACTTTCAGGACGACTGGGCTGATCGAGCATTGGGATGGCAATACTTGGAGCCAGGTCCTCGGCCTTGCGGCTGAGGACACCGCTCTGTACGGCGTGGCGGCGGTGTCGCCGGAGGACGCTTGGGCAGTAGGAGATGTCACCGGTTTGGCGCTGATCGGACGCTGGGACGGCAGCAGTTGGAGTGTGTTCCCAAGCCCTAATGTAACGGGCAGACTCAATGCGGCGACTGCGATCACATCCTGTGACGTTTGGGCAGTCGGGCAGCGCTATGTGCCGGACATAGCTATGCTAACACTGAACGAGCATTTTACCTGCGACGGCGGTGGAACACCTACACCTACTCCAACGCCAACTCCGGCACCTACCGCAACTCCGAGTGTAACACCTAGTCCAAGCCCGACCGCAACAGCTACAGCCACACCCACCCCAACGCCTCGACCACATCCAACGCCGCGACGACGCCCGACTCCAAGGATCGGCCAGGCGAACTGGCCGCGGGATCTTCTGGCGGCGAAGGCACTCCACAGACGAGACGACAATCCCGCAAAAGTAACAGGCGCATTACCTTTTGGTAGCGGCGGCGGCTGACCAATCGGGCGATACTACTATCGCTAGAGGAGGGTACGACCTTTGTCACGCATTGCTAACAGCGCGCGGTTGCGGCGAAACGATTGCACGGCAAAAAACCGCAGTGACCGACACTAAGCGCGACGCCGACTGCCACACCAACATCTATGCCGAGGCCTCATCCGACTCCACGGCCTCGCCCAACTCCGCGGCATTAACAGTAATATCCACTTCAGGGGAGCAAACCGGGGGCAGGGACAGCGCACTGCTCTGTCCCTGCCTCGCATCGAACCAGTAGCCCGCTAGCGAAAGGTCCCACAGGACAAGTCCCGAGTCCGATTGGCGGACTATCGGGTGTTTGGTGCAAAATGTTCGAAATCATGGGCGGCACGTTTACAACTCAAAAAGTGTCACTCCGATCGCGATTCGGCTGGTAAGATCGTTAACTCTAATTTCTTGGTGTGCCGAATGACCGTGAGCTTCGCGCTCACACCAATCTGTTCGCCCACTAAAACTTTATGCAGATGGTGCACGCTTCCGATGGGCTGATCATCGAACGCAACAATGAGGTCGCCTTCGCGCGCGCCGGCGCGTTCGGCAGGACTGTTTTTCTCGACTGAAACAACGAGGACAGCCGTCTCGAGAGGCAAACCATAGAATCGGACGATCCGCCGATGAATTGGCACGTTTTGCCCGGCTACGCCGATGTGACCGCGCCGGATGCGCCCATCGCGGATGAGCCATCCAGCGACCAATTTGGCGGTGTTACTGGCGATTGCGAAGCAGATGCCTTGGGCAGGTCGAATCACCGCCGTGTTTACGCCTACTACTTCGCCAGCTGAATTAACCAGTGGTCCGCCGGAGTTGCCTGGATTCAACGCGGCATCGGTTTGAATAATATTGTCGATCAAACGGCCGGATTGCGCGTGCATTGAGCGGCCGAGCGCGCTGATCACGCCCGCAGTGACGCTCGCTTGAAAGCCGAGTGGATTTCCGATCGCGATCACAAGTTGACCGACGCGCAAGTTTTCCGAATCGGCCAGGCGGACGTGCGTGAGTTGCGGCGCGTCGATTCGAATCACGGCGAGATCGGTATCGGGATCGTCCCCCGTCACTTGCGCCGGATATTCGCGTCCATCCGGCAAGGTTACATTGATGGCGCTGGCAGCATGAACAACGTGGCTGTTGGTCAAAATAAATCCATCGGGAGTGATGATGAAACCCGATCCGTTTCCGCTGAGTTCGCGCTCTCCGCGTCGAATCTTGATGCGCTGTTTCACATCGATGTTCACAACGGCCGGAGCAACTCGCGCGACTGCACTCACGACGGTGCGCGAATAGGCGTCGAGCAAGACGGAATCGTCCTGGCTCGCTGCCGCCGCGTCGACGTCCTTGCTCGTGGCGGATTGAGTATCAGGGTCCGTTTCGCTTAAGAGAAGATCCATCGGGACAGCGTTTTCCTTCGTAAGAGATGAAATTGTCATAGAGTAAATTTCGGACGTCCAAACTATCAGTCAACTACATATGGCTCAAGCCTATACATACTTTATAGAGCGTTACTCTCTCCTTGCACGTCGGTTGAAATTGTTTTACACAGGAGTGTGCGAAAAGTGTCCTCCACCCCCTCAGTCATGGATGCCCAGTGTCCTTCCCGGCTTGTGCTCGACCGAATTGCTGACAAATGGACAGCTCTCATTATCCAGATTCTGGCGCGCGGAACGATGCGTTATGCCGCGCTACAACGCGAGATCGGGGGCATTTCACAAAAAATGCTGACGCAAACGTTGCGCAGCCTCGAGCGCGATGGCTTGGTGCAACGCACCGTGCATCCCGTTGTGCCTCCGAAGGTCGAGTACTCTCTCACGAGATTGGGCCGAACCTTGATTGAACCATTGCACACGCTTTGCCGCTGGTCGGAAAAACATCTCGCTGAGCTTCAGGCGAATCGCGCGCGGGCGAAGGCTGTAGATGCGGTCGCTGACCGCGGCTGATCGAGGTATCATTCCCGCGCGCCGGCATTAAGCAACCCCGGCTATAGCCATCGATCATGCATCAAGCGGAAATCATTGTGCTGCTGTTCGCCGCTGTGGCGGTCCTTGCCGTGGTCGCGTGTAGACTGGCATTGCCGTACCCAATCGTGCTCGTGATCAGCGGACTCGCTCTGAGTTTCGTACCGCGATTGCCAGAAGTAAGGCTGAACCCTGAGATCGTATTCTACTTTTTTCTCCCTGCGCTTCTTTATCCTGCAGCGTTGTTCACATCATGGCGCGATTTTCGGCGAAACCTGCGGCAGATCCTTTTGCTCGCAATCGGACTGGTGCTGGCAACTACGGTAACGATTGCGTGGATCGCGCACGCGATTGTACCGGGACTTCCGTGGGCGGCCGCTTTTGCGCTCGGAGCAATCGTTTCGCCGCCTGACGCGATTGCGGCGACCGCAATCATTCGCCGGCTTGGCGTTCCCCATCGTATTGAGGCTATTCTCGAGGGAGAGAGCCTTGTGAATGATGCGACCGCACTGGTTGCGCTACAATTCGCAATCGCTGCACTTGTTACCGGAACCTTCTCGCTCGGCCATGCAACGATTCGTTTTACCTGGGTGGCGGCTGGCGGAATTGCATTTGGATTGCTTGTTGGGCTGGTAATGCGCTGGGTGCAAAGTCATCTGGATGATCCACCGATCCAGATCACAGTCTCTTTGCTCACGCCCTTCGTCGCGTACCTGCCAGCAGAACGACTGCACGTCTCAGGTGTCCTGGCCACGGTTGCAGCGGGGATTTTTCTCGGCTGGCATTCACCACTCATCGTCAGCGCGCGCTATCGCCTCCAAGCATTCGCGTTTTGGGAAATGGTCGTATTCCTTCTCAATGGGTTCATTTTTATCGTCATTGGGCTGCAACTTCCTGGAATCCTGCACGCACTGAGTGGCGAGTCGCTCATTGGTCCGATCGTCACTGCGATCATCATCAGCGGTGCAGTCGTTTTGGTCCGAATTATTTGGGTGATACCGGCGACCTATTTGCCGCGTGTTGTGCTAGGTCTCGCAAACACGGCGCGCGCGCGTGACCCAATTTCGCGGCGGCAGCAGGCCGCCATCGTGGCTTGGTCGGGCATGCGGGGGGTTGTTTCGCTCGCGGCTGCCTTCGCGCTGCCGCTGACATTGAGTGATGGTAACCCGTTTCCGGGGCGTAATTACATTTTGTTTCTCACGTTCTCGGTCATTTTGGCCACACTTGTACTTCAGGGTCTGTCGCTGCCGCTGGTGATTCGGAAACTCGGAATCACAGACGATGGAGAAGCGGATGAAGAAGAACGCCGGGCGCGCCTGGAGGCGAACAAAGCCGCAATTGAATTGATCGGAAAATTGCGTGCCAGCGGCGAGTTTTCACCTGACACAGTGGATCGTTTGCGTGCCGAGTACGACGAACGCGTGGAGCAATTGCAACTTTGCGCCGAGAACCCTGACGATTGCCGCGGCGAAATTGCCACGCCGCAATATCAACGTTTGCAACGCGAAGCGCTGCGTATTGAAAGGCAAACCATCATCCGCTTGCGAAACGAGCGCGTGATCAACGACGATGCATTACGGCGTATTCAGCGTGATCTCGATCTGGCAGAAGCGCGGCTGACAGGAAGTTAAAAGTGTTAAGTTTAAGCAGAAGAACGCAGTCGGGCCACAAGTCGTGGCTGGCAGGTAAACTTTGAACTTAAGACTTAGCGCACTAAAAACCGTACCGTGCCGGCCAATCTCTGGCTGGCCCGCCGAGCCGCGCTGCGCAGGTCTTCAGTTCTTTCTTGAAGAACTTGGCCAGGTGCGATCGTACCTTGTTTGTGAGCGGAAGCTTTTCCATTCTGGTCCAGCTGTTGTAATCCGCCGTCAATCGACTGCCTGGCTTGTCTGGATTAGCACCCAGGAAACGAAGGATAGACCGCCGCAATTCAGCGGGATTGCTTTGCAGGTCATCAAAGAAATAAACACGAAACTGTTCTGAATGAACATAGCGTTTCCATCGCGCTACCACCGCACTTGGGTAGGAACGCAAGAGCATTCCTCGGCGGAGCAAATTCCGATTAATTTCATCGATGTTGGTCACGTCAAACGGTTCAATCTGGCGGTAATGCACTTCCATCGACAAGTGCGACCACACTCGCTCAACGGGGTCGCGCGCCAGAAAGATCACCTTTAAATTTGGGAAGTATTTAACGACGCGTCGAATGACTTCATTACTTAGCGTCGAATAATTTGGCGAGATATCGCCTGAAAGAAGCGATGCCTTGGGCTCAAACAATCGCCCGTAATTCTCGAGGTCGATACCCGGTTCGGCGCCAAGGCTCTTGAGCCCCTCCAGAAATTGAAGATCGCGCTCATCTCTGCAGCGCGGATGAGCTGCGCGTTGAACCCTACTCAGCTGATCAAAGTAATGGAGTTCCTTTACAGGAGGCATCCAGAAATCGGGATGAGAATCGAGTTGCTGATAAAGCCAGGTGCTTCCGGCTTTGTGGGCTCCGATACACAGAAAATCAGGGCCTGCCCGGCGAGTAGGAGAACGGTTCTCTTCCTTATGCCTGTTGCCACTGCCGCGAGCGTTGAACGGCCAAGCCCATCTCACCTTGCATTATCTCCTTGTTGGAGTTTATGGCAGGCACTGCGACCCCGGCGCGCCGTCCCTGCCTCAGGCGACCCAATCGCACCAGAAAAAGATATCAAAGTAGTCAGCTAGCTCCCAGAAAAAGATGAGTAACGAAAAGCCATATCGCGCCGGCCATTCTTTCGCAGGCCCGCCCAGCTCTGCCGCGCAGTCTTTCAGTTCTTCTTCGAAAAACTGCGCGACGCGTGATCGCACTTTATCGGTGAGCCGAAGTTTTTCTTTCTTGGCGTCGCCGTTGTAGTCCGCCTTGAATCGGCCGCTAGGCTTGTTCGGATCAGCCCCCAAGAAAAGTAGAATCGAACGCCGCAACTCGGCAGGATTTTTCGCAAGATCATCGAAGAAATAGATACGAAACAGATCGGGGCGAACGTAGCGCCGCCAACGTCTGACAATCTTGCTTGGATGCGAGCGCAGAAGAACGCCTGGGTTGAGCAAATTCCGAATCACGTCATCTGCGTCCGTTGCATCAAACGGGCTGATGTTTCGGAGGCGCACACCCATCGATAACTGCGACCACGCTCTCTCGACAGGATCGCGAGCAAGAAAAATCACCTTTAGATTTGGAAAACGATCGACGATTCGCTCAATGATCTCGTCGCTTAGCATCGAGTACGCCGGGG
>JBKPGQ010000137.1:0-1286 GCA_046729455.1 Verrucomicrobiota bacterium | reverse complement strand
CACTCGGTGTTGTTCTTGCAATGCTTGAGATGCTTCGGCACGTGAACCAGGCCGCGATAAGTGGCACGGCCTTTGCCGATCGAGATCGATTTGGAGATAATGTTGCTCGTCGTTTCATCGGCCGCGTGAATCATCTTCGCGCCGGTGTCCTGGTGTTGTCCGTCGTTGGCGAGCGCGATGGAAAGAACTTCGCCGCGTGCTTTTCGGCCTTTCATAATCACGCTGGGATATTTCATGGTGAGACGGGAGCCGATGTTGCAATCGATCCATTTTACTTCCGCGTTCTCCTGGGCGAGGCCCCGTTTTGTGACAAGGTTGAAGACATTCGACGCCCAGTTCTGCACCGTGATGTACTGAATCTTGGCACCCTTTAGAGCGACCAATTCCACGACGGCGCTGTGCAACGTAGGAGTGTCAAATTTTGGCGCAGTGCAACCTTCCATGTAAGTCACTTCCGCGCCCTCATCCGCAATGATCAGGGTGCGCTCGAACTGGCCAAAGTTTTCGGCGTTGATACGGAAGTAAGCCTGAAGCGGATGTTTCACTTTCACCCCCGGCGGGACGTAAATGAACGAGCCACCACTGAAGACGGCAGAATTCAGGGCGCTAAACTTGTTGTCGGCGATCGGGATGACTTTACCGAACCATTTCCGGAAAATTTCCGGATAATGTTTCAGTCCTTCGGTCGAGCCAACGAAAATGACGCCTTGTTCGCCGACGGCTTTCTTGATGTTTGAATAGACGGCTTCGCTGTCGAACTGCGCTTCCACACCGGCGAGAAATTTTCGCTCCTGCTCAGGGATACCGAGCCGCTCGAATGTGCGCTTGATGTCGTCCGGCACTTCCTCCCAACTGCGCTTCGCCTCGGTCCCGGGGGAGAGATAATAACGGATTTTATCGAAATCGATTGCTTCGAGGTCTTTGCTCGCCCAGTGCGTGGGAAGCGGCTTTTCCAGAAATGTCTTTAGACCTCGGAGGCGAAACTCGCGGACCCAATCCGGGTCCTCTTTGACATCCGAGATGTAGTGGACAGTTCGCTCGCTTAGCCCGGTGCCCGCATCGCGCACGTGTGCTTCCGGATAAGAGAAGTCCCCGATGTTTCGATTAATATCGACGGCTTTGGTTTCGGTTTTCATTGTCGATTGTTACCTCGTAAACGCTGGTTCAACGGCTCCCTCTCGTGCCCAATCGTAACCTCTTTCTTCGAGCTCGAGCGCGAGCTCTTTCCGTCCGCTTCTAACCATTCGCCCCGCTACCATCACATGGACGTAGTCGGGAATGATATA
>JBKPGQ010000136.1:0-7552 GCA_046729455.1 Verrucomicrobiota bacterium | reverse complement strand
ACCGACTACAGTGGCGTCGTCGGGATGTTGCTCGGCAAGTTTATCGAGTACTGCCGCCGTTACCTTGTGTTTGTCCGCTAGCGTCGCCGAGTCTGCGCCAGGAAAATATTTTTTGTACAGCGGCAGCGCAGTTTCGTAGATGGCGGTTTGCGTCTGCTTCAGGTCGGCCTGCGCACGCTTCATGATTTCTTCCATGGACAGGTCCGACGCGAGGGCAAAACGAAGCTTCTTTCGAAACTTCTCTGCGCCGAGACGGAAATTGCCATCGGAGCGCGGGAGCAGATCGTTTTGAAGCCACTTCTTGTAATCCTCCAAAGCAGCCGCTGTTTTTTCCTGTAACGGCGCCAGCTCCTTCTTCATTTGTGGCGCGCGATCAAGAAGCGGCGCGAGTCCTTCGCGCACGAGGCCGATTGCGCCCTGCGTTTGCTCAATCGCCGTTTCCGTATGGACGCGCGGCGGATGTTGCAAGTTCGCCTTCGCTTGCGCGATCACACGGGGAATTCCTTCCATGCGTTGGTGCAGATTTGGAATCCGTTGTTCAGGCGACGCGAAATCGCGCGCGACCAAAAGGTAAAGGCTGTTAGCCAGGCTCTGCATGTAAACGAGGGGATTCCACTCCGGTTCCTTCAGCTCTTCGGCACGGAAGATTTGATAATCGATGTTCTCCTTCAGGATGCGGAAATCGACATTGTTCGCCCCGGTGAGCTGCGATCCATCGATCGCATTCAGTTTGTCCCGAAACTCCTTTTGCGTTGCCAGCTCTCTCGCCTGTGCTGCAGGCGAATAATCGGTTAGTTGACCGTCAAACCGGTGGTCGCCGAGATCCGTTGCGTCCTCGGGATTGGCCCGCAGGTATTGCTCGATGTAGTCGCGCGCAATTTTTTGAAACGCGTCATCCTGCGGAGTGGCAGACGCATTGAGCATCGACAACGACAATGCGGATGCAGCTGCGATAATGATTTTCATCCCAACTCAGCTCGGCGTGCCGGCAGCAAGGACCGGCTCAGTTACGCGTTCGTCTCCGGGCACTTCCTGCGATTGCAGATATGTGCGTTCCTTGTAAACGCGCGCGACAAAAATGTAGATGATAGCTGCGCCAAACATGAGGAGCGTGAAGAAGCGGAAGTAATTCGCGCCTTCCAAGTTCATGCCCATCGACTTCAGCTTCGGAATGAGAAAGCTGATCACGGAAGGCAGTTGATTGCCTAGCGCTACGGAAAGCAACCACATTGACATGAGCAAGCTCTTCATCCGATTAGGCGCTTGCGTGTAGGCAAACTCAAGGCCTGTGATCGAAACCATCACTTCGCCTGCGGAAAGAATGATGTAGGCGAGGAACTGCCATCCAACATTCGGGCGTCCGCCGTGATCAATGTTGAGCTGAATCGCCCAGATCACCACGAAAGACAATGCGGTGAGGAATAAGCCGATGCCGATTTTACGCAAAGATGTGAGCGGGAAGACGCTGTTGATCGCCGGATAAAGCAAGTAGTTGAACAGCGGAATCATCGCGAGGATGAACACCCCGTTTACGACGTTCACCTGTTCCGGAAGAAAATTCATGCCAAGAAAATGCAGATCCATTTTCTGGCACTGGATGGTCCATTCGCCGCCGCTGCTCTGGTCCCACAGCGCCCAAAAAATCATCGTGAATGCGAAGATGGTCCAAACGCGCGCGAGCACGCTGAGACCTTCTTTACTCTTGAGGTCGCGCAGAAACCCAAGTCCCGACGGCGGGATGTGCACCATCTTCTTGCGACCTAGCCAGAAGATAATCGTCGCGACCAACATCAGCACGCCGGGAAGGCCAAACGCGTAGCGCGGTCCCCAGTTCGGGCTACGCAGCAGAAGGGGGCACATCCAGATCGAAAACGAAGAGCCGAAATTGATTGAGAAATAGAACCAACCAAAAACGCGCGTCAGCAGATGCTTATTCGATTCGCCGAATTGATCGCCGACGTTAGCCGAAACGCATGGCTTAATTCCACCCGCGCCGGCCGCGACCAGAATCAGTCCGATCGCCAGCACCCATTTCTGTCCGAAATGAATTGCGAACGAGGTGTCCATGGTCGCAAGCGTGAACTGGCCGAGGCAGTAAACGATCGACAGATAGAAGATCGTTTTATATTTGCCGAGCCAACCATCGGCGATGATCGCGCCGAAGAAGGGCATCCAGTAGACCGACGATACAAATTGATGGAACCAGCCTTGCGCTTCGTTCTCCGGCATGCCCTGCAGGACGCCGGATTGGTTCACCATGAATTGCATCATGAACCCGATCAGGATGGTGCGCATTCCGTAAAAACTGAACCGCTCCGCACCTTCGTTACCGATGATGTACGGCACGCCCGGTGGCATCGTGCTGATGTTTGGTGGCCTGGACGCGTATTTGTGTTTAGCCATACGACCTCCTTTGCCTAACGAGCTTCGTGCGGAGCAGCTTCTGCCGGAGCCGGCGAAGCTTCCGACTTATCTGTTTCGCCTTTTTCGGACCAGTCTCTTTTCGCCGGATCGCTTTGTTCGCGTTGGACCTCCGGCATTTGGCCCAGCGGATGTTTTTCGCAAGATATGCAAAACAGCAGCATGCAGAGCGCGACAGCAGTAACGCCGCAGCGGAGGAAAAGAGCCATAATGCGCTGGCACAGTTATCAGCCTCTGGCGTCGCGCGCAAGGCGAAAGCGCGATGGTAGGGCGCGACCAGAGCCTGCTCAGCGAGGGCGCGCCGCGATTCGATTACGATTACGAGCATGAGCACGAGCGTGACTAGGGGCGCCTCTACAAAAGATTGAAAGACGCTGATGCGGGATTACTATCAGACGCGGTGGCTCGCACAGACAGACACAGCGCTTGGAACGAAGTCTTCGCTCTCGTTCTGCTATTCTTGGGGACACTGCTGTTTTTTGCGTTGATCTCCTATACGCCGAAGGACGTGCCGTCCTGGGTATGGTTCAGCCATATTTCGCCGGCGAATCATCCTGCGCAGAACTTCATTGGGCCAGTTGGCGCAATTATCGCAGGAATTTGCTATCAATTCATCGGCGCAGCGGCGTACCTTTTGGCGGCGACTCTACTCGGTTTCGGAGCTGCAAAACTATTTTACCCCGGTTTGCGGATCGCGCCGCGGTTGGCTTGGATCGTTCTATTCGTCATATCCGGTGCCTGTTTGTTGCATGTGCAGCCCTATCATCTACGGGGCTGGCATGCCGCTTTCAACATCCAGGGGCCGGGGGGTTGGATCGGATACGCCTTCGCTGATGAACACCGTGGTTTGCTCCGGAACGCTCTTGGTCCACTCGGTACGCTTCTCCTGCTAATTGGAATTTATGCGACCACACTGATCCTGGTCACAGGACTGCGTCCGATTCATCTCGTTCGCGAGACCGTCGCTGCTATGCGACGCATGAGTTTAAAACTGCAGGAGTGGCAATTGCGCCGCAGGCTGCGCAAATCGGACCTCAAGGGAAAACTGGAGATCAGTGAGCAGCAGCTCGCCAGGCACCGGCGATTACTCGAAAAACAATTAAAAAAGAAAGGCGTGCCGGCGGCCGAGTTGGCTGGATCAATGATTTTGCCAGAGGAGCTTGCAAATCGGCCAAAACCCAAGGTCGTCGATACAACGGCATTGCCGAGCGAGCAGGGGACCCGCAGAAAACCGTCTCTTGCTGAATTGCGTGCGAGCGAACAGAAAGGAAAGTCGGGTCCGAGTGTGATGACTCCAGCTTGGACGTCGGAAAATTATATCCTGCCTGGGATGGATTTACTGGACGAGCATAGTCTGGAGGGACGCGGCACCGCTGATCCTTCGGAGTTGGAGGATGTCCAGCAAGTTCTCATTGAGACTTTGGGGCAATTCGGGATTGCTGTAGCGCCGGGCGACATCACAAAGGGCCCAACGATTACCCGCTACGAAGTCTATCCGGCCAAAGGCGTGCGTGTGGACAAGATCGTAAGCCTCGAGCGTGACCTCGCTCGAGCTACGCGTGCCGAACGGATCAATATTCTCGCGCCGATCCCTGGAAAAGACACGGTGGGTATCGAACTGGCGAACAGCCGAAAAGTGACGGTGAAGTTGCGCGAACTCTTGCAATCAGCCGACTGGGAAGAGGCAAAGGGACACGCCAAAATTCCGCTCGCGCTGGGTAAAGACGTTTACGGCAAAACGATCATTGCCGATCTGGCGCAAATGCCGCATTTGCTGGTCGCCGGTACCACCGGCAGTGGGAAAAGCGTTTGTATCAATGCGCTGATCGCCAGCATGCTCTTTCGGTTCACGCCCGAAGAGCTGCGTCTGGCAATCATTGACCCGAAGATGGTCGAACTTCAGGCATATAGTTCGCTCCCGCATCTCGCGTTCCCGATCGTTGTCGATCCAAAAAAGGTGATGCTCGCCTTGCGGTGGCTGATTGATGAAATGGAGCGTCGTTACAGAATATTTGCGCGCGTTGGCGTGCGCAACGTCGTGGGTTTCAACGCGCGACCGAAGAAGCCTGTAGCCGCGGGCACCGACCGCGGCGACGAAGATGAGCCAACCGATGAGCGGGTGGGGTCAGCGTCCTCGACTACAAAGGATGAGCTGCAAATCCCCGACAAGATGCCCTACGTCGTCGTCATCATCGACGAGTTGGCCGATCTGATGCAAACCGCGCCTGCAGACGTTGAAACTGGCATCGCACGCATCACGCAAATGGCGCGTGCGGCTGGTATTCACATTATCGTGGCTACGCAAACTCCCCGCGCAGACGTCATCACCGGCGTGATCAAGGCGAATATTCCGAGCCGGATTGCATTTCAGGTCGCCTCCAAGATCGACAGTCGTGTGATTCTCGACGAAAACGGTGCCGATCGGTTGCTCGGGCAGGGCGATATGCTTTATCTGCCGCCGAGTGCTTCGCGTCTCATTCGCGCACAGGGCGTTCTTGTTACGGATGATGAGATTCATCGGCTGGTTGAATTCGTTTCCGCGCAAAGCCCACCGGCTTTTGATACGGCAATGCACGAGAAGCTCCAGTCCGCCGCGACATCGGAGGAAGACGTGACGGATGAAGACGAAGAGTTGGTCGAAAAATGTCTGGAGATCATTCGTCAGGAAAAACGCGCCTCCACTTCGTTGCTTCAGCGCCGGCTCCGACTTGGTTACACGCGCGCCGCGCGAATCGTTGATATTCTGGAGCAGCGCGGTATTTTAGGTCCCGGCGAAGGCGCCAAACCACGCGAGATTCTGGTCGATCTCGATGCTGCCGTTTAGCCGCTATTTTCTGCGCAATGACGATAGAAGGGCTTGGTAAAAAATTTCAGGAAGCGAGGCTCGCGAGGAACCTTACGCTCGACGAAGCAGCCCGGATGACAAAGATCCGTCCCGCGCGACTGGCGGAGATTGAAGCGGATGATTTTTCCCAATTCCCGAGTCTTGCATACGCAAAAGGTTTTCTTCTCATCTACGGCAAATTTTTAGACGTCGATGTCACGCCGTATCTGGACGCGTTTGAAGATTCCGAGCGCATGACGGTTGATGGCTACTCGTATCTCCAGGAAAATCGCCCTGAAAAACCAATCAGTGCACCGGTCGTTCGGCGTCGCCGTCCCACAACTACCAGCCCCCAACGCATCTCACCGATGCCACTCATCTTTGGCGTGATCGTGTTGGTGGTCGGCTTCTCCGTAATGAAATTGATCCTCAACGTGCAGCGGCTTGCGCCTGGCAAAGCGGAGTCTACGGCCCAGGTGTCACCGAGTGCATCGCCGGTTCCGAGCCCCAAGGCTGGGCAACCGGCGGCGACCGAAACGTCACCAGGCACCGTCGCATCCGCCCCAACAGTTGCGCCATCAGCTTCGGTTGCGCCGACAGTTGTGCGAAAGGCGGTTGCGGCAGGCCCGAGTGAGCCGGAGGTGCGTCGGGCCAAGCCTGTGCGTCCCGAGGACCTGGCACAAGCGCCGGCGGAAACGAATTCATCATCTGCGGAATTGGGCGAGCAAAATCGCGTCGCTATCCGGCCACTTAAGAGAACCTATGTGAAAGTGACTGTTGGCGACAAAGAGGGCAGTCCCGCCTTCGAGCGCTGGGTTTCACCTGCAGATGGACCCGTGGAATTTCGCGGGAAGCATGTGTCAATTCGCGTTCTCGATCCGGATGCTGTCCAGATCACAAAGAATGGAAAGGCGCTGGAGGACGGCGACGAAGACGTGACGGTCAATTAGCAGCCGATTCATGAATTCGCCAGCTGTAGTGGCAGCCGTGCTGGCTCCAAGTCATCGCGCGCAATGTGAGGAGCAGGCGACACGCCTGCCACCACAGGCTACCAAGGTCGGCATGATCAGCCTTGGCTGCGCGAAGAACCTCGTCGACGCCGAAATCATGCTCGGCAGCGTGTTGCAGCGCGGCATGGAAATCACTTCGCGCGCGGAGGATGCCGATGTCCTGGTCGTTAACACTTGTGCGTTCATTGATTCAGCGAAGGAGGAATCCATCGAAGCGATTCTGGAGGCGCATCAGCAGCGCGGCTTGAACAAGAGACCCGGTCAAAAACTCATCGTCAGCGGCTGCATGTCGCAGCGATTTGCACGCGAATTGCAACAGGAGATGCCGGAGATCGATGCATTTATCGGATTGGATCAGGTCAGTGAGCTTGGGGAGATAATTGAAAAAGTTGTAGCCGGGGTCGAAGACGCCGGTCGCCAGGAGCCCGACCTCACTGCCGCCGGCATCAACGATGTCGGCTACAACTTTGTTTCAGCACGCCCGACTTACATCCCCGATTACGACACGCCGCGCTTCAGGCTTACGCCCGCGTATACAGCCTACGTAAAGATTGCCGAGGGCTGCAATCATCCATGCAGTTTTTGCGTGATTCCACAGATGCGCGGCAAGCACCGCAGCCGCACGCCACAGTCTGTGTTGGCGGAGATTCGGGGGCTCGTCAGCGAAGGCGTTCACGAGATTAATCTAATTAGCCAGGACACGACCTATTACGGGATGGACCTTTGGACAGCGAAGGCCGGACCCCGTCAACCGGTGGACTCGACGCGCGGTCCAACCCTTGCCGGGCTCCTTCGCGAAATTCAAGAAATCGAGGGGGACTTCTGGGTGCGCTTGCTTTATACGCATCCAGCGCATTGGAGCGATGAACTTATCGACACCATCGCGCAATGCGACAAAGTCGCTCGCTACATCGATATTCCGCTGCAGCATATCAACGAATCGATGTTGGGCCGAATGCGACGAGAAACGTCACGTCAGCACATCGAAAATTTGATCTGCAAGCTGCGCGCTGGAATTCCGGGCGTGACGTTGCGTACCACTTTCATTGTCGGATTTCCCAGCGAAACCGAAGAGGAATTCGCCAGTCTTCTTGATTTCATCCGGCTTACTCGATTTGAGCGCCTCGGAATATTCAAGTATTCGCAGGAAGAAGGCTCGCGCGCTGCGAAAATGCCAGGCCAGATTCCCGTGAAAATCAAGAACGCGCGCTACCGAATGGCGATGTCGATTCAGCGAGAAATCGCGCATGAAACTGCGCGTGAAAAAATCGGAAGAGAATTGAAACTGTTAGTGGAT
>JBKPGQ010000135.1:0-1709 GCA_046729455.1 Verrucomicrobiota bacterium | reverse complement strand
ACGTTCAGGCGCACGCGTCTATCTAAAAATTGAGAGCGATCTACCGACCGGCTCGTTCAAGCCACGCGGAGCGTTGAACGCTTTGCTCACCACTGCGGCGCAGCGCCCGGTGCCAGGAGTTGTCGCTGCGAGCACCGGTAATCACGGCGCCGCTGTTGCTTTCGCCGCGCGCATCGCAAAAGTTGGCGCCACGATTTTTCTTCCGGAAAATCCGAACCCGGTGAAACGCGCGCGCATCGTCGCGCTTGGTGCAAGAGTAGTCGAGCGAGGCACCATGGGTGGATCGGCAGCGAGTGAAGGCGCCGCAGAGTTCGCGCGCGAGCACCTCCACTATTTTCTCGACGATGCGAGCGATCCGCTCGTTCCGGCGGGCACAGCCACGATCGCCAGTGAAATCCTGGACGAGATACCAGCGCCTGACGTGATTTTTGTCCCGATGGGTGATACCGCGCTGATCCGCGGTGTGGCCGCTGAAGCGAAGCGTCGTCACCGGGGGGTTCGTATCATCGGTGTCCAGGCGGAACAGGCGCCCGCCTACGTGCGATCATGGCAGCAAGGACGAGTGGTCGTTCCCGATGCATGCGACACGATTGCTGATGGGTTAGCAACGCTTCATCCGCTCGAAGCAAATGTGATCGCCATCCGCGAATTGGTGGATGAAGTGCGTTTGGTTTCGGAGTCGGAACTGCTCGACGCGATCCGCATTCTTCTGCTCGACGAGCACGTAGTTGCGGAAGCTGCCGGTGCAGCGGCGACGGCGGCGTTCCTTCAGGATCCATCCGCTTACGCCGATGCCGAGATTGTGCTTTTGGTCACGGGCGCGAATGTGTCCCCGGAAGTTCTTCGTCGCGCGGTCAACTAGCATTTCGACGCGCCGGCAGCCTAGCGGTCGGTGGGGTGCTCGTCGTGCTGATTGAAACTCACTCGTTGCCCACGCTCGTTCGCTGCTACCCTTGCAGCTTTACCTTGATCACTCGCCCCGCCCGGTGTTCGCGCCAGCTACCTAGCTGCGTTGCCGTCTACCCGCGCGATTCCCGATCGCGACGTGTTCTATGTCTCTGATCCCTCAGTTTCATTCCGTTCCTGCGCAAACTGATCCCCGACAAAGCCGAGACGCCTATCGTCGAAGCCGCGACTGTCGTTCCCGTCGCATAAAAAACGCGTCGTTACCGAGGCAAAGCTAAAGTCGATTTACAAAACGAGTCCGTGGGCGCCGCGATCACCGATCGTGGCTACAGGAGAGGTTTCACAGAAGCAAACTCCGAAAGTGTTCGCGAGCAGGCGAAGCAACGGAGAGAACGAATCTCAACTACTTGTCCGCCGTAGCCCCGCTGCCGCGTGGCGTAGGAGGAAACGCTGGCTTCGACTACTGGCGCTGCAATAATCGAGAACGGAAAGATCACAAAGTCGGGCGAGAAGAAGAAACGATTGTGTCAAAAGCGAGGACTGACCCCAATTTCAATTCCTCGAACGATGGCAGGAACAAGCGGCGGCTTCAAAAACTTTGAACAGTTGAATTCATACATCGTAAGCCGCTTACGATAGATAGGTTGAACGAGCAAATTGCTTTCCAGGGCATGCGCTGCAGGTGCAATGCAGCAGCGAAGTTTGCGTGGAAATCTGGCGCTGCTTTTCGCTCACGTGATAAAGCTTGAGCGCTCTTAAGGCAGTGAATCAGCGATCCGGTTGTCCTGCCAATTGAGCTACGT
>JBKPGQ010000134.1:0-3022 GCA_046729455.1 Verrucomicrobiota bacterium | reverse complement strand
TATTAATACCTTCGAGTCCGCCGACTTTGAACGCCATCTTGCTGGCAAATTCTTCAAGCACGTCTTTGAGATGCTGAAAGTCGCGGCAGACGAAGAGTTGCGGTTGTTTCGTAGTGATATCGAACGCGTAATTCTCTGCGTCGATGGAGTAGGGGATCTTCTTTACCGCAGGCTCGAGGCATGACACCGATTCACCGATCGATGAGAGCAATCCAGCTCCGTAAATTTTTGGATTCTCAAGCGTACCGATAAGCCCGTATTCGACCGTCCACCAATGCAAACGAGAGAGCAGCGCCATTTCCGAGGGCTCACCCAGATTTTTCTGGCGATGTTCGACCAGCTTGGTTGCTTCCTCGACTTCTTTCGCGTCCACATTGGGGCGCTCCTTCAAGATCGATAAATGCCGGATCGCTTGATACAGCTCGAAATCTTTTTTGGACGACATTGCTTTTGCGCCTACTTCGCCGAAGCGCTGCAAATACTTTGAGTATTCGCGATCGACAATAATGGGCGCGTGGCCAGCGGCCTCGTGCACAATGTCCGGCGCCGGCGTGTATTCGATGTGATGGATTTGGCGCATGTCGCACGCGATCACAAGCACCTTGTAAGCTTGAAATTCCATGAACGCCGCCGGTGGAATGAAACCGTCCACTGCCACCGCGCCCCACTCGATCTTTGCCAGGATATCGTTCATTTCTTCGATGCGAGGGATGCGCTCGAATGAGATGCCCGTGTTGAGGAGGCCCTGGAAATAAACTTTGTGCGCGTATTCCTTCAGGAAAAAAATGTTTTGGCGCATGATGAATCGCCAGACCGCGTGATCGACCGATGTGTAATCGTCGTAGCGCTGATCGACTGCGAATTGGAGTAAATGTTTAGGACAAGCAGCGACCGCCGCATTGCTATAGCTGATACCGCCTTGGGATTTCATCGGCAACCTCCTCGGGAAATATAAGTAACCTATGACTCGTTTGAGCAGCGGGCAAGAATGATTCCGGTCTAACGCTTGTATGACAACCAGGGCATGCGGGTCAGGGTCTGGACTGATAAGCGCGAATTACGCGTCTCGTAATCCAGACTAGCGCAATCACTGCAATCATCCAAGGCGCGAGAAAGGCGACCGCCACACCAATCATGCGCAAGCTCCACATGATTGCACCTGCGCTTTGCGCCAGCGTACGCCGCAGTGTGGCAATCACGCCACTCTCCTCGGTAACGATATTGCCCTGGCTGTAAACCTGGATCGAAACGTCTGCCGGTGCGTTTGCTTCATCGATCTGTGCATCCGTGCGGCCCTGACGTTGCACGCTCACGTTCTCGACTTTGCCTAACGAGTCGAGCGATTGCATGAGCGCCGGGTAATTTTTCATCGGCACTCGCAACGAGACGCTGGCTACTTCGCGCCCATTTGGATCACTGCTGAACGTAGAACTGCGAATGCGTCCGTCTTGCTTCTCGGCAAGAGCACGAAGCTCCTTTGTCTTTTCGTTCACCGCCGACGTGCGAATGCGCAGGTTGGTTTGCTGGAACGCTTGTTCCTGTTCCTCGCGAGAGACGGCGATGTTGAGTTCCACCTTGTCGCGCTTGGTCCTCGCATTTTCCGACATGCCGCTGCCACCTTGCGCGATGCGCTGAGTCTGCGTTTGGAAATCTTCCACGCGCCCGAAAACTTTGACGCGGCCGATTACGCCGTCGCTTTCTTCCGGAACGATCAACATGCTCACCTGCGCTGAAACGCGTCCGGAGTAATCGCGGTTTAGTTGTGCGTTTGTAATCTGCACTTTTGACGAGGCGAGGCTCTTGATCTCGTTGTAAATCTTCTCCACATCGGGCGCGTAGAGTGCGAGCTGGGCGCGCTCCCTGATCAGGAAGGCCGCTGGCTCTTCCATGTCCTTTTCTGCCAGCGAAATCGTCACGGTGGCGAATTGCACCTGTGAATCCCAATATTTTAGCTCACCCTGCATCTTCTCGATCTCTTCGCGCACACGGCCCAGTTCTTTTTCCACCTGAAGCAAATCGGAAACCTTGCCGGTCTTCGTTTTTAACATGTCGATCAAACGCTGCTCCATCACGTGGGCGTTTTTCAGGCGCGCATCGGTATCGAAATACGCCTTGGTTACGTCTTCGGTGCCCAGTGTCTGGTTTTTCAATTCGCCGAGACTCCGAATCTTTTGCAGGAAGCGATCGAGGTTCTCCGGCAAGACCTTGACGACGACTTGGCCGCGTAGTTTCCCATTTGCCTGTTTCTCCGAATCTGTCGTGGCGACGTACCCGTGTTCTTCGTTCGCAAATGCAGTGATTTTCTGGACAGCATTATCGAAGCTGAGGATCTCCAGTTCGACCATTGCGTTGCGAATTAGTTTGCGATTGGCCAACTCCGGAGCGGACGTTTCAACCGAGGTTTTTCCCGCTTCTTTAGCGTTGGCAGGGCTCTCCGGGCTTGCGGCGAATGCTTCACTCTCAGCAGTCTCCGCTTGCGCGGCTTTAGCCGGGGCAACCGTTGCAGCCGTCGCTTTGCTCTCTTCGTGGAACTTTGATCTGGTTGCAGGCGGCGGCGCCGGCGCCTGGAGGGCGAAGTCTTGTGAGCGGCCGGCGGCGATTTCGTCTGATCTAGCCAAGGCTCCAGCCTGACTTGGACGGGATTCTGGCGGCTGCGGTGCGCCTACTTCCGCCTCCGCGTAGCGCTCACGGGCGCGCGGCGCGTTTAGAGGTTCGTCCGTGATCATCCGCCCGATCTGCACAAGCCCAAGCAACGCGGCAGCAACTGCTGTAATTTGGACGGCGCGAAGACGCATCAGATCGATGAGCAGTTTTACGAGTCCGGCTCGTTGCGGGGCGCGTTTGCGAAAACCAGCCAGCATCCGCTGTTCGAAGACTGGATCGGGTTTTGCCTGTGGAAGGGTTTCTTCCAGAATTCTATTCATAGCTTTGGTTTCCTGATGAGTTTTTCGGCACCCGGCGCAATCGAGCAGATGCGCGTGAAGCGCGCTCTGTTCGCTGTCGGAAAGCTCGCCGTGCAGAT